>CATOKN010000214.1 GCA_951800425.1 uncultured Lachnospiraceae bacterium | reverse complement strand
CTTTTTATATTTATAATGGAACAGAAATTACCCATGAAGAATTTCTAAGATTAAATGGTAATCAGGAAGTTGAATAATTCAAATTGAGGCAATTTATTATGAATAAATCTTACCTAATCAAAAAATATCAAAATGATATAAAGAAAAGAATACCAGATGAATATCCTGGCAAAGAAGATATTTTACAGTCAATAGAACGTAATTTATTTGATTTTATAAAGGAGCATCCTTCTGCCAGTTTTGATGATATAACAGCAGAATTTGGGCTTTCCTCAGAAGTCGTAAATTCTTTTATGGAACAATTATCCGGAACAGAAGTTCAAACAATTTTTTGCAAAAAAAAGAAACAAAAAAAAATTCTTCTAATTATTTTTTCTATATGCATAATCCTTTTTATTATTTTATGCAGATATTTATATATTTTATATGACAACACCCCTGCTATTATTGAAGAAACCATTATAATTGAAGATGGTCAAAATATTTAATCAACACAGAAAGGATTATCGTATGAAAAAAATCATTTTTCTTATATTTTCAATTATTGTAATTATTAATTTATGTCCTGCTTATACACTCGCTTCTGTTTCTGATGATTACTCCTCCACAAAATATTTAAAAGACACATCCATTATCTATCAAGACAATCATGTCACAATTGAATGTACCTTACTAACAGAATCTTTCACTTCTAATTTTATTGATACTCTCTCTGCTACTCAAAATAAAACGGCTTCAAAAAAATATACCATTAAAAATTCCTCTGGAAAGGTTATCGCTATTTACACCCTGACAGGCGTTTTTTCGTTTAATGGAAAATCAGCCGTCTGTACAAAATCCGTCTGCTCCTCTTCTATAGAAAATAAAGCGTGGAAATTTACTTCCAAGACAGCGGACAAAAATAATAATAAAGCTATTGGCTCTTTTTCTATAAAATGCAACACTCCAAACATGGTAATTTCTAAAACTTTATACCTTACATGTAGTAAAAATGGAAATATATCTTAAATATAAACGCAAAGACCATCGGCCGCAAACGAGGAGCCTTTTCATTTGCGGCAGGGTCTTGCTTTAAATTATGCATCCGGTTCCCGTATGCCTTACGGTACGCAAATCAGTCAAACAATATCTCATCCACCGTAACAAAAATATACCCGTCTTTCTGCAATTTATCTACAATCTGAAACGCCGCATTTACAGAAGACTCAGACGCATCGTGAAGCAGGATAATGTCGTTTTCTTCTACGTCGCTTACCACCCGCTGCACGACGGCGTCTGAATTGTCTGTTTTCCAGTCCAGCGGATCCACATTCCAGAGAACTTCGATCATCGTCGTCTTATAATCCAGGTTGCTTTTCCAGCAACCGTAAGGCGGGCGAATATATTCCGGAAATTCTCCGGTTACTTTGTAAATGGCTTCGTTTGTCTTGTTCACCTGTACAACCGCCGCCTCATCGCTTAACGTACTTAAGTTGACATGTTCGTATGAATGATTTCCAATCAGATGTCCGTCCGTATACATCTTTTTTACAATGTCCGGCGAACGCTCCACCCGTTCTCCCAACAAAAAGAACGTGGCCTGTACACCACGCTCTTTTAAACCCTCTAAAAGCTTTTCCGTATATTTTGCGTTTGGACCGTCGTCAAAAGTAAGAGCCACTTTTTTCTTAACCAAATCCTGCGTGCTTAAATCCGTGACATTCATACTTGGCCGATTTACGACTTCTCCCTCCATGCCGCTGACCATGCACAGCATCTTATGCTCTGCTATTTTTCCCGCCGCAATGCAAAGCATCAGCAGATCTACTCCCAAAATAAGATTTCGTAATTTTTTCATCTCATCACTGCTTCAAATTCTCTTATTTTTACTATATGCGGCAGTTTTTGGAAAAATCCACCGTTTTATCTTTTTACTCTGGCCGTAAGCTTCTCGTCTTTTACGTCAATCCAAATCGTATCGCCGCCGCTTACTTCATCCGCTAAAATCAGTTTGGCGGAAAGCGTCTCCACATGCTTTTGCAAAAACCGCTTTAACGGCCTTGCCCCAAACACCGGATCGTAACCATGGTCTGCGACGTATCGTTTTGCTTCGTCGGATAGCTCTACTTTAATATCCCGGTCTTTTAATCGTCTGTTTAATTCCTCTAACAGAAGCTGAATGATATTTGCGATATTCTCTTTGCCGAGCGGCTGAAACAGAATAATTTCATCCAGGCGGTTTAAAAATTCCGGACGGAAATTCCGCCTTAATTCTTCCATAACGGCCTGCTCGACTTCCGGCGCAATGCTGCCGTCCGCCGCAATGTGTTCTAAAATATGCGCAGAACCAAGGTTCGACGTCATAATAATAATTGTATTTTTAAAATCAACGGTACGCCCCTGGGAATCTGTAATCCTGCCGTCGTCTAAAACCTGAAGCAGCACGTTAAATACGTCCGGATGCGCTTTTTCCACTTCATCAAACAACACGACGGAATAGGGCTTCCTGCGGACGGCTTCGGTCAGCTGGCCGCCCTCGTCGTAGCCGACGTATCCGGGAGGGGCTCCAATCAGGCGGGAAACGGAATATTTCTCCATGTATTCCGACATATCCAGGCGCACCATATTTCCCTCATCGTCAAACAGGCTTTCGGCAAGCGCTTTCGCAAGCTCTGTTTTGCCGACTCCGGTGGGCCCTAAAAACAGAAACGAACCGATTGGCTTTGTCGGGTCTTTGATGCCGGCTTTGGAACGGATAATAGCTTCCGTCACTTTTGTTACGCCGTCGTCCTGGCCCACGACTCTTTTATGCAGTTCTTCATCCAGATGAAGCGTCTTATTCCGCTCGCTTTCGGTTAGTTTTGCAACCGGAATCCCCGTCCAGCGGGAAATGATTTTTGCAATTTCTTCTTCGCTGACAATTTCATGCACCAGGGAAAGCTCTTCGCTTTTTGCCTTAGACTCTTCTAACTCCAGCTGCTTTTGCACCTCGGGCAGTTTGCCGTACTGCAGTTCCGCAGCCTTTTCCAGATCATAATTTTGCTGCGCCTGTTTGATCTCATTTTTTAGATTTTCCAGATCTTCTCTTAATTTCTGCACGTGTTCTACAGATTTTTTCTCATTGTCCCACTGTGCCTTTTTTGCGGAAAATTCATCCCGAAATTCCGCCAACTCTTTTTGCAGGGCCAAAAGTCGTTCTTTGCTTAAACGATCTTCTTCTTTTTTCAAAGCCGTCTCTTCTATTTCAAGCTGCATAATGCGCCGGTTTAATTCATCCAGCTCCGTCGGCATGGAGTCGAGTTCCGTCTTAATCAGGGCGCAGGCTTCATCTACCAGATCAATTGCTTTATCCGGCAGAAAACGGTCGGAGATATAGCGGTTTGACAGTACCGCGGCCGAAACAAGCGACGCGTCCGCAATTTTTACGCCGTGGAATACTTCGTAGCGCTCTTTTAAGCCGCGCAAAATGGAAATGGTATCTTCCACCGTCGGTTCGTCCACCAGAACGGGCTGGAATCTCCGCTCTAAGGCAGCGTCTTTTTCAATGTACTGACGATATTCGTCTAACGTCGTTGCGCCGATGCAGTGCAGCTCGCCCCTGGCCAGCATTGGCTTTAGCATATTTCCGGCGTCCATTGCCCCATCCGTCTTTCCGGCCCCGACAATCGTATGCAGCTCATCAATAAATAAAATGATCTGCCCGTCGGATTTTTTGACTTCATCCAGGACGGCTTTTAAACGTTCTTCAAATTCGCCGCGGTATTTCGCCCCGGCCAAAAGGGCTCCCATATCAAGCGCAAACAATTTTTTATCTTTTAGTCCCTCCGGCACGTCGCCCCGTACGATTCGCTGCGCAAGGCCCTCCACGACGGCGGTTTTGCCAACGCCCGGCTCGCCAATCAAAACGGGATTATTTTTTGTTTTTCTCGAAAGAATACGAATGACGTTTCTGATTTCGGAATCCCGTCCAATCACAGGATCCAGTTTCTGATTTTTGGCGCGTTCCACCAGATCATAGGCGTACTTCTCAAGCGTATCATACGTAGCTTCCGGATTGTCCGACGTTACGCGCTGGTTGCCTCTGACCGTGGAAAGCGCTTTTAGAAACCGCTCTCTTGTAATGCCGTATTCTTTGAAAATTTCTTTTAACGCCGGATTTGGATATTTTAGTGTGGATAAAAAGAGATGCTCTACCGATACGTATTCATCT
>CATOKN010000213.1 GCA_951800425.1 uncultured Lachnospiraceae bacterium | reverse complement strand
CGTAAGGGATTGTGATGTCCGTATGGCAGTTAAAATACGCGTCTCTCATATCTTCTTTCCGTAAAATGGATATGGCGTTGTCCCGCGCAATCATCTCTTTGCCATCCGGATTGAACACTTTCGTATCCTCGGCATGCGAATAGCACGTATCTCCAATGGCAAAATGCGGTCCTGTTTTTTCCGCAATTAAAATCGGCAGCTTATCCGCAATGCCATAATCTCTTGCCATCCGATACGCCGTCGTATTGGTTCCAATGGCAAATTCTCCCATGGGAAGCGTCTTATGCCTCTGCAAAAGATTTTCAAACAGAAATTTCTGATTTTCTTCTTCTGTTTCAAAATTTGTACAGGAATACCGCGCAATCATGCCGTCTTTAAAATCAAGCGAAAGATTTTTGTATTTGAGATCGTTTAAATAAACGCCGGTCACATGCAGTCTTCCGTTTGTACCTTTTAAAACCGGCGTCGTAAACACTTCTCCCACAGGAATGTTGACGTCCGCCACGCAGTTTTCAAACGACGTTTCTTTCTTTGGATCCGCAATCGGATGAATGGATACCCACAAATCTGTCCGATTGTCTCCTTTTCCGGTTATATGCACCTTTTCCGCCTGATCCAGACAATCAATTATGTTTTGCTGCATGCTGCGGTACCGCATATAATCGAGCGTATTGACTTTTACCGTCTCTTTGAAAATCTCTTTGAACTTCGGCCCGATGGATGGAATCGGATATGCGATAATGGTAAAGCTCCTCTCGTCTCCCGGAATGTATGCATTCGTCATCTGACCCAGAAGATTCCGCTGTGCGACAAGCAGTTCATTTTGCTTTTCCCCGTATTTCGCCGCTTCCGGCTTTCTCTCAGGCTCAAATGGAACTTCTCCAAAAGTTTCTATCACCGCAGGTCCCGCGTGTCTTTTTGCCTGTTTCTTATATTTTTCAAACGCCGCTTTCATCGTCTCAATGCGCCGCTTGCCATAGGATTTATCCAGATAAAACGCGCCGTCTTCTTTATGATCAAATTCAAACTGCTTATTTATGGATTTGGTATAACAGCCCCGTTTTGCGCCCCCTCCGGCTCCAAAAGAAGATACCGGGTTACGGTAGATTGTCGTCTTTAAGCCAAGCTTTTGAAAATTTTGTATGGCCGCCCGTACCATGCGTTCAAAACCAACCGGATATTCCAGACAAACCGTATCTTTCCGGGATAAATCTTTTCCGAGGTTCTCATAACCAATCCGAAACCCTTCGGTCATCGTATCCGCCATGGCCTGTATTTCTTCTTCCGGCAGGGAATTTAAAAACTCTGCCGTTTCGATTTCACATGTTCCAATGTATTCTCCATAATGATAAAGATAGCGCAAATCTGACAAATCGGATTCCATTACGATTTTTGTAAAAAAGTCATATTCCGGCTCCACCATGTCCCGCACCTTATCTTCGGAAAACACTTCGCAGTAATCATGAAAAAACCAGTACAAAATATGCTCAATTTCTTCTTTTGGCGGCTCCTCTTCCTCTTCAAAGCAATTGTAAATTTCCACAAACAGTTCAAAGAGAATCGCCATATTCATTTTTCGCCCTTCCATTGCGTACAACGGCGCGGCCCGAAGCTCCGCATACAAAAAGCTGAGCATACCGCCAAATGTATCTCCCAGCCGCCGTACCGCCGTTTTGGGATTTGCATAGCTGTTGTCGTAATTTTGCGGCAACAGATCCCGGTAGAGCTTTTCATTTTGTTCTCTCCACTCCTGCATCGACAGATGTTTCAGCGCGCCCGATTCTTGTTTACGCAAAATCTCATCTGCCAGACAAAGCTTTCCGGCCGTCTGATGAAAATACTCCCTGTATTTTTCCGAAACGCCGTCTTCTTCGCAGACAGATGCAATCCGCGCCGATACAAGCTCGTAACGCTCTTTTACTTCTTCATTTGATTCCGCAAAAATTTCCTGACATCCCATATTTTTTACTCCGCTATATTTCCGTTTTTTGTATTTTCTTCTATAATGGCTTTCACATAGTCCCACAAAACTTCGCTTCCCTGATGGGTATTTACATTACGCTCCATAATCTGTGATTTTTTCACCCCATGCTCTTTCCAGGAACGCCCTTTGGATGCGTGATTCAGCAGCGCCGGCTGCACCTTGTCCAAAGTATTGGCAAATTTTGCTTCCGGACTTTCCATTGCTTCAAACTCTTCCCAGAGCGCCCGACATTCTTCTTTCTGATCTTCCGGCAGCATTCCATAAATCCTGTCGGCCGCCTTTTGCTCCCTGTCTTTTTTGGTCTGATTGCCCTTCACGTCATATGCATACGTATCTCCGGCGTCAATCTCTACGACGTCGTGCAGCAAAATCATCTTTATCGTCTTTAAAACGTCAATTTTCTCATTTGCGTAATCTGCAAGCAAAAACGCCATAATCGCCATATGCCAGGCATGTTCCGCGTCTCCTTCTTTTCTGCTTGCGTCTGCCAGATAAGTCTGGCGTCCAATCTTCTTTTGCTTGTCAAGCTCCAGAATAAACTGCATTTGTTGTTCTAACCGTTCCATCATATCCTCCTTACAAAATACATCCGATGACATAAACGCAAATCCAAAATCCCACCGCCAAAACAGAAAGCAGCACAGACGCCGCCGACATGCCCCGAAATGTATCTTCTTCCCTTAAGCTTTTTACCGCCATAACAAAAGATACGGCCGCCACCGCCAAAGCAACCATCCCTGCGCTTCCCAAATATACGCCCCCGTCCCCTTTCTGACGAAAGGAAAGCAAAACCATATAGAACAGCGCAAAGATGGATGCCGCCGCTAAGAAGCCGGCGAGCATCCCTCTTTTTGAATATCTTTTTTTAGTAAATTTATAATGATTCTTTCTTCTCATGCTTACCTCCATGTCCGTTTCCTGCTCAATACAGATTTTGCCGCCCAGACAACAAAACGGTAAATCAGAAATCCCAGGGCTCCGCCAAGCGTATTGAGCAAAAGATCGTCCACGTCAAAACTTCCGACTTTTCCTACCAACTGGATGAGTTCTACGCAAAGGCTGAATTCAAAAGAGAAAAGCGTCGTCAGCAGAAATTTCCTGCACCTTGGAAACAGACGGGGAAGCAGGATGCCAAAAGGAAGAAACGCAACGACATTGCCCACAAGATTTAAAAAAACGGACCAATAGCCCAGCGTATTCCGATATGTCCAAAAACGCCGGATTTCTTTGAACGGCATCAGATTGTAATGATACGTGCGCTCTGCAAAAGACCTCCCCATTCTTTCCGCGATAAACAAAAAATAGCACAGCAGGATCAAATACACAGCAAATAAGACAATTTCTAATATCCGAATTGATTTTTTCCTGTTTTTTTTCTCCAAAATTCACTCCTTTGCCTTATTTCATATCGTTCGCTCCATACTCTTTATAGTATTCGTCAATTGCCGCTTTTAATGTGTCGTCAATGACAATTTTTCCCTGACAGGGACGATTGTAAAGATATTCCGTCACCTCTGCCATTGTAACAATGGCGCTTGCCGGAAAGCCATAATTTTGCCGAATCTCATCCAACGCGCTCATCTGCCCGCCAAGTCCGACTTCCATACGGTTTAGCGAAACCATCAGGCCAACAATTTTTATATTGCCCTGCGCCTTTATGACCGGATACGTCTCTTCGATGGATTTTCCGGACGTCGTTACGTCTTCAATGATAACGACTCTGTCGCCGTCTTTGATTTTGCTTCCAAGCAAAATTCCGGCGTCCCCATGGTCTTTGAGTTCTTTGCGGTTTGAACAGTAACGGATTTCCTTTCCGTACAGCTTTGAAAACGCGATGCAGGTTGCCACGCTAAGCGGAATCCCTTTATATGCCGGGCCGAATAAAACGTCAAAATCCGCTCCGTACTGATCATAAATGGCTTTTGCATAATATTCTCCAAGCTTCATCAGCTGTGTTCCCGTAACATAAGCTCCCGCATTCATAAAAAACGGCGACTTTCTTCCGCTTTTTAATGTAAAATCGCCAAATTTCAAAACGTCGCTTTCTACCATAAAATCTATAAATTCCTGTTTATATGCTTCCATTTGTCATAGCCTCCTGCCTGTGGACTTTTATTGGCTTTTAGTCTATCATAACGCGGCATGTTTTTCAATTGCTTTTGCCAAAAGACGCAACCGTCTTTTTCTATATAACAAAACCCCGAAAGCGTAAACTTTCGG
>CATOKN010000212.1 GCA_951800425.1 uncultured Lachnospiraceae bacterium | reverse complement strand
GAGCGGCGCGTGGTGCAGGTGCATGTGGATTATACCTGTTTTCAGATACCGGATGAATTTATAGTGGGCTATGGACTGGATTACGCACAAAGATACCGGAATTTGCCGTATATCGGCGTAGTGGAGCTGGATTAACAGAACCGAAAGGAGGTTTTCATTGATAAAGAAGCATACTTACAGAGGATTTGGATTTTACGCGATGCTCGTCTTTATGGTCATTGCGGTCTGGCTGATGCTGGATGCCAGGCAGGACGCGGCAAATGCGTATTCCATGGCAGAATTTGAATCTGCGCTGGAGCAGGACAATATCGTATATATAGAAATAAAACAAAACAGAGAGATACCGACGGGTATTCTGGACATTCGTCTGAAGAACAATGTGGAAAAAGAGCTGTACGTATCCGACGTCAATGAGATACAAAAGCTGCTGGAGGAGAATCAGTTTGGCAATTATTATCTTGCGGACGTGCCGCCGGAAAGCTGGATTTTGAATCTGCTTCCGCTTTTGATTGTGCTGGCGGCCATGTTTATTTTGTTTATGATTATGAGTAATCAGGCGGCGTCCGGCAGCGGCGGCGTGAAAATGATGAATTTTGGCAAAAGCAAGGCAAAGCTTACGACCAGTGAGAATTTCATGAATTTTGGGAATGTCGCAGGGCTTCGGGAAGAAAAGGAAGAACTGGAAGAACTGGTCGATTTTTTAAAGTCTCCGCGGAAATACGTCAGGCTTGGCGCGAGAATTCCCAAAGGAATTTTACTTGTCGGACCTCCGGGTACGGGAAAAACGCTGCTTGCAAAGGCGGTAGCCGGAGAGGCGGGAGTGCCGTTTTTCAGTATTTCCGGCTCTGATTTTGTGGAAATGTTTGTCGGGGTGGGAGCGTCCCGCGTCAGAGATTTGTTTGAAGAGGCGAAGAAAAATTCGCCCTGTATTGTATTTATTGATGAAATTGACGCCGTAGCAAGACGAAGAGGAACCGGAATGGGCGGCGGTCATGATGAAAGAGAGCAGACGCTGAATCAGATGCTTGTGGAAATGGACGGGTTTGGCATAAATGAAGGAATTATTGTTATGGCGGCGACAAATCGGGTGGATATTTTAGATCCCGCAATTATGCGTCCGGGCCGGTTCGACCGCAAAATTCATGTCGGACGCCCTGATATTGGAGGCAGAGAAGAAATTTTAAATGTCCATGCGAACAATAAGCCTCTGGGCGACGATGTGGATTTGAAGCAGATTGCTCAGACGACGGCCGGTTTTACCGGAGCCGATTTGGAAAATCTTCTGAATGAAGCGGCGATTAACGCGGCTAAGGAAGACAGAGCTTACATTATGCAAAGCGACATTCGCAAATCTTTTGTGAAAGTAGGAATTGGAGCGGAGAAAAAGAGCCGTATTATTACCGAGGAAGAAAAGAGGATTACGGCGTTTCATGAAGCGGGCCATGCGATTTTGTTCCATGTGCTGCCGGATGTCGGGCCCGTGGATACGGTGTCTATTATTCCGACCGGCGTGGGCGCGGCAGGTTATACGATGCCTTTGAATGAAAACGATAAGATGTTCAATACAAAAGGACGCATGCTGCAGGAAATCGTTGTGGATCTTGGCGGCCGCGTAGCGGAGGAAATGGTTTTTGACGATATTACAACAGGAGCTTCCCAGGATATTAAAGAAGCGACGCAGCTTGCGAAAGCCATGGTCACCAAATATGGAATGTCGGATAACGTCGGCCTGATCAATTATGACAGTGACGACGATGAAGTATTTATCGGAAGAGATCTTGCGCATGCCCGGGGATACGGGGAAAGTGTGGCGACAAGGATTGATGAAGAAGTTAAGCGGATTATCGACGAGTGCTACAGGAAAGCGAAAAAAATCATACAGGAACATGAAGATGTTTTAAACCGGTGCGCTGCGCTCCTGTTAGAGAAAGAAAAGATTAACAGGGAGGAGTTTGAGGGGCTTTTTCAGCGATAAGCAGTCAGAAATTGTACAATTTGCACAAAAATGAAACGGACTTTTTGTGAAGTTTATGCACACTGATTCTGATTTACATGGTATTATAATAACTGTAGAACCCCCCAATCATTAATAATTTTTGCTACACCCATAGTAAAAATACCTTCTCCTAAAAAAGACAGCAGCATTTTGATAGCTGTCTTTTTTACTGCTCATTTTTATGGAAAGAGAGGACGAAGATATATGAACGAACATTCGATGCAGAAAATATACAGGACACAGCAGTATATGATGCAGACGCGGTCCATTTTACAAAAGCAGGCGTTGTTTTCAGATGGAACGAAAGATTACAGGATTCCGACTGAACCAAAAGAGCATGAGAGCGTTACGATTCGCTTCCGTACGGCAAAAGATAATGTGGATGGCGTAAGTCTTTGTACGACGGAGCAATCGTATCCAATGAAATTTTGGGAAACCGACGGAATATTTGACTATTATGCAGTGAAAATACCGCTGGGTGTTGAAGCGTTTTCCTATTATTTTGAAATTGAATCGGGACAGTTAAAGTGCGGTTATGATCGTTGCGGCGTATCAAAAGAAGTCAGGCCGCAGTATTTCTTTCGGATTGTTCCGGGCTTTTCGGTGCCGGAATGGACGAAAGGAGCGGTGATTTACCAGATTATGGTAGATCGCTTTTACAATGGAGACGCTTCTAACGACGTGCTGGATCGGGAATATTTTTACATTCGTTCGCTTAGTACGAAAGTGCCGCCGGAACAATGGGACAAGGCGCCGGAAACTTTCAGCGTAGGAGAATTTTATGGCGGAGATCTGGAGGGAGTGCGCCAGAAGCTGGATTATCTTTGCGATCTTGGCGTGGAAGTAATTTATTTTAATCCGCTGTTTGTATCGCCCTCGAATCATAAATATGACATTCAGGATTATGACCATATCGATCCCCATATTGGAAAAATCGTGGTAGACGAAGGGGAGCTTTTGGTTGAGGGAGAAGAAGATAACCGCAAGGCGACGCGTTATTGCAGCCGCGTGACAAACCGGAAAAATTTAGAGGCCAGCAATGCGTTTTTTGCCGATTTTGTAAAAGAGGCCCATAATCGTGGGATTAAAATTATTTTAGACGGCGTCTTCAACCATTGCGGCTCTTTTAACCGCTGGATGGACAGGGAAAAGATTTATGCGGGAAAAGAAGGCTTTGCGCCGGGCGCTTATCTTTCAAAAAACAGTCCGTACCGCAGTTATTTTGGATTTAAAAACCGGGACGACGGGGCCTGGCCGGATAATAAAAATTACGAGGGCTGGTGGGGACATGATACGCTGCCGAAACTGAATTATGAAGAGTCGGACGCATTGTATCATGATATATTGCGAATTGCGCGAAAATGGGTTTCCGAGCCGTACTGTGCGGACGGATGGCGGCTGGACGTGGCTGAAGATCTGGGTCACAGCAAAGAATTTAACCACTGCTTCTGGCGCAAGTTCAGAGACGCGGTAAAAGAGGCGAATCCAAACGCTGTCATTCTGGCGGAGCATTACGGCAATCCGGAAGATTGGCTGAAAGGCGATCAGTGGGATACGATTATGAATTATGCGGCGTTTATGGAGCCTCTGACCTGGTTTCTGACGGGCATGGAGAAGCACAGCGATGAGTTCAGACCGGAAATGATTGGAAAAATCAGTGATTTTCAGGGAGCTGTACAGCATTATATGACAAGCTTTATGACGTCTTCTCTGCTTAGCGCTATGAATCAGCTTTCCAATCATGATCATTCCAGATTTTTGACAAGAACGAATCATAAGGCGGGGAGAGTCGAATATCTGGGCGCGGCCGCGGCTGACAGAGATGTAAATTATGGCATTATGCGGGAGGCCGTACTGATACAAATGACCTGGCCTGGCTCGCCGACGCTGTATTATGGAGACGAGGCGGGAGTCTGCGGATTTACCGATCCGGATAACAGACGGACATATCCCTGGGGGCATGAAAACTGGGAGCTGATTGATTTGCATCGGGAGCTGATACGGATTCATAAACAAAATGAAGCGTTTCGTACGGGATCGTTCCGGTTTTTAGACAGCGAAGATTCGCTTTTGTGTTATGCGAGGTTTAGCCGAAGCCAGCAATTTGTCATCGTTGTAAATAATGACGATAGCGAACGGAAGAAAGATATTTCCGTCCTGTGTGCGGGCATTCCGATGACGGCGAAGATGCGGCAGTTGATTGTGACAACGGAGAGCG
>CATOKN010000211.1 GCA_951800425.1 uncultured Lachnospiraceae bacterium | reverse complement strand
CCTTACATCCTGTTAATAAAATACCTTTATGCCGTTTGGCAGTAATAAGGAAACACCCTCCGGGCATACCTACATGCCATTCGGCAGTAATAAGGAAACACCCTCCGGGTATACCTGCATGCCATTCGGCAGTAATAAGGAAAAGAAGCTGCCCGAAAAAGCAGCTTCTTTCATTTGTATGTTGTCATTTGTGTTTTTATGACTTTTCTTCTGTGCATTCAGATTTCATTTGTACGTCAAAATTCTTCTGTACTTTGGAATCTTTTGTGCCTTGTCCACTTTTCTTTTGAACCTTAAGCGCCTTTACGGCAATCACAAGGTAAATTCCCAAAATGCCGTTTCCTGCAATTTTGAGTCCTAGCCAAAGCCAGGTGGGTAACCGCAGCTTCTCTTCTGTCTTCCGCTGCAAAATGACGGCCTGACATCCAATCAGCAATTTAGGAAACCCATAAAAAAAATGTAGGTTCAAAATAACAGGGTATCGAACATCTCAGGAAGTTAAATTAAGTATACCTTACTATGCCACATTTTTCAATGCAAAATACATAAAAAAATAAGGGAACCTGATACAGGATTCCCTTATTTTGTAATTTGCTTTTCTTTTCGCTTACAGAGACGCAGCTTCGTCTACAATTTTCTTTAATGCAGCGAGAGCTTCATCCGGAAGTTTATCATAACCGTCTTTCTTTGTCGCGAAATCTTCTACTGCCTTAACGCGGTTTTCCATTGCGTTCTTTAATGCGGCAACATAATCTTTGTCGTTTAAGTCCGGTTTGAAATCGCCGGTTTTTCCTGACCAGTCGTACATGATTTCAATATCTTCAAACGGTCCCCAGGATTCGAAATTCGCTTTTCCTTCTACAATTGTCTCAAGGATTCCAAGCGTATCCGCCGGTTTTACTTTTGCTCCCATGAAATCGCCCGTATTTACAATGTAGCAGTCTACGTTTTTCTCTTCCACTAATTTCTTAAACTTCTCGTAATCGTTTACAAGAGGATAAGTCCTGAACGGATTTGCATAAGGTACAATACGAAGCGCATTTAAGTCTGTTCCTGCTGCTACACGCTCTGCGGTAGACGTCTTCGTTGCAAGCGTAGCGCCCATAACGGAAGCCAGAGCAGAGCCTTTTAATTTTACTACAGGAGGAATGCATGGATCTTTCATAATCCAGAAAATAGCGTTTACCGGAGCCCCAATCTTATCCACGCGGTTCGGAGACCACAATTTGGACTTGATGGCGCGGCCGTTGCCGTTACGGATGTCTTCCGTAACAAGCTGAACTTTTCCTTCGGAATCGAGCGTTGCGGAACAGTTCTGTGCAGATAATAAATATTTGTTGTCTGCGCAGCCTGTCGGATAGTCTGCCGTCTTATCAAAATAGGTAGGCTCTAACGCTACGGAAGAGCAGGTGTCCGTATTGATAATAAACGCGTCGTCATGCAATACGGTAATCGGATATTTTCCGTCGTGCTTTGCATGCGTCAGCGTGGATTTTCCGGATCCTGAAAGGCCGAATACGGATGCAACATATTTTGATCCGTCTGCCAGCGTATATTCTTTCTGTCCGCCGTGGCAGGAAGCATAGCCGTTTCTGTTGGCAATTGCCCAGGCCATGGTCAGAGTGCCTTTCTTATGCTCTCCGAAATATCTCATACCAAGGATACACGCGCAGTTTTCTGCGGTATCAAAATAGCATAAAGTCAGCGGATCGCTTAAGCAGCTAAAGTCAACGTCAGGTCTTTCCTGAGGCGTCCACTGCGGATCGGAGAAAATATAAATATCCGGCTCTTTTCCGTCGCCAACTGCTTTGGAGTTTTTGTACATTTTTACATAATCATCTGACATATACTGGAAGTTCAGCATCCAGTTATACATGATGTTTTCTTCGCCTTCCGGAATCAGAAGATGCGCTTTTACCATAAATTCCGGATCCAGTCCTACAAATACTTCCGCATGGTACAATGTCTTCCAGCGGGATTCATAAACGGCGTCCATCGCTACTTTGTCAAGCTTGGCCGCGTCTACGCCCGGCTCGCCCTTGATACGGCGCGCTGCCGCATAACGTCCCGTTACGGCTCCGTCGTTGAACAAAAGCACTTTCGCGTCTTTGTCAAGACCGAACTCTTCTCCTCTATATACAGGCATATCCGTTACAATCGTTCCCGGTGAATTTTTTGCTAATTCATATGCCTCCCTTAATGTAGATACTTTCACTACATTGTTACCGTAAAAAGCTCCCTCAATGATGGAACGGGTTTTGGAAAAACCAACTTTTCCGGCGCCAATTTCTTCAATTGGATAATACGCTTTTGTTGCCATGAAATTTTCCTCCTTCAATATAATATATCCTTAAAATATACCACTTACAAATATACACTATGATATTTTTTTGTCAATCTTTTTTTCAAAATTTACCTTTTTTTTATAAGCTCTCAGGCGTAAATGCTTTCGGCAGCAATTCTTCGAGCGTATATACCTGATAATCCGTTTTGGTCTTTGCCAGCACAATCCGGAAATTTTTCAAATCGCAAAATTCTGCCATCACCTGTCTGCATACGCCGCAGGGGGCTACATATGCTTTTGGATCGCCTGTAATGGCAATTGCCGAAAATGTTCGCGCGCCTTCGGATACGGCTTTAAAAAACGCCGTCCGCTCCGCGCAGTTCGTCGGCGAATATGCGGCGTTTTCTATATTGCATCCGCGGTAAACCGTGCCGTCTTCCGCAAGCAGCGCGGCCCCGACATGAAAGTTCGAGTACGGGGCGTAAGAATTTTTCTTTGCCTCATAGGCTTCTTCTATCAGTTCTAAAACATCCATGGCGTCCTCCCTTTATGTTTCCGGCAGCAGCATAGATAACGCCGAGCTTGTCCCAATCCGGCTGCACCCCGCTTCAATATACGCTTCCATTTCTTTTCTGTTCCGGATGCCTCCGGCAGCCTTTATTTTTACGCCGGAACCGACATGCCGTTTCATCAGGCGAACGTCTGCAAGCGTGGCGCCGGCCGTGCCAAATCCGGTGGAGGTTTTGATATAATCTGCTTTTGCGTTTGTAATGGCTTTACACATGGCGATTTTTTCTTCTTCCGTCAAATAGCAGGTTTCTATAATGACTTTTAAAATATGCGCTCCGGCCGCCTGTTTGATCTGCGCGATTTCCTGCTCAATTTTTTCATATTCTTTGTTTTTTACATCACAGATATTGATAACCATGTCAAGCTCCGACGCGCCGTCGCGCAATGCCTGAACCGCTTCTGCTTTTTTTGCCTCTGACGAAGCGTATCCCAGAGGGAATCCGATAACGGTACAGATATTTAAACCGGCAAATTCCTGATGAACCCGTTTGACATAGCACCCTGGAATACAGACGGAAGCCATCTGGTATTGCAGCGCTTCTTTGCATAACTGTTCGATTTCTGTCCAGTCTGCATACGCTTTTAACGCCGTATGATCGACGTAAGAAAATAATGTTTCTGCTTTCAATTTTTGTCTCCTTTTTACTCTTTTCCATGTCGGAAAGAACCTTGATCTACTGTTATTTATCATAGCATATTTCAGGCTTCGTTTCACCATTTTTTCACAAATTCATTCTTAATTTGTCTTTCAAAACAAAAACAGGTATAATAATAGAAAAACCACCAACAACGGATGGAGGACGCTATGTATAAAATCATGATTGTAGAAGATGACGCCTCGCTGGCGGGCGCTATGAAAAAACAAATTGAGTCCTGGGGAAATGAAGTATTTTGCGTGAAAGATTTTCAAAATGTCATTGACGCTTTTTTGTCATACAACCCTCATATGGTTCTTCTTGATATTATGCTTCCCTTTTTTAACGGTTACCACTGGTGCGGCGAAATCCGGAAAATATCCAATATTCCCGTTGTATTCCTCTCTTCCGCTTCTGAAAATATGAATATCATTATGGCCATGAATATGGGCGGCGACGACTTTATCACGAAACCTTTTGACTTGGAAGTACTGCTTGCAAAGGTGCAGGCAATATTGCGGCGGACATATTCTTTTGGGCAGCAGTCATCGGTGATGGAGTACGGGAATGTGATTTTGAACCTGATGGATATGAGTATTCTCTATTCGGGAACTAAGCTTGAGTTGTCCAAAAATGAATTTCGGATTATGCAGCTTCTCTTTGAGCATGCCGGCAATACGGTAAGTCGTGAAAAGATTATGAAGAAGCTGTGGGATGATGAATGTTTTGTGGATGACAATACGCTGACC
>CATOKN010000210.1 GCA_951800425.1 uncultured Lachnospiraceae bacterium | reverse complement strand
GGATACGGAGGTGGAAGATTCTTTTCTGGAACTTTTGTATCAGATTTTAAATCTGGAAGAGCGGTTTGCAGTCGCGGTAATTGGAGAATGTCCGGAATTAGAAGAGCGGGTCAAAACCTGCGGATGGAAAGACAGATTCTTTTTTCTGGGAAGCCAGGAGAAATTTAGAGAAGCCATCGCCATTGGAGACGTATTTTTAAATCCTCCGCGCCAGGGAGGAGGGACGGGCGCGTTGTTTGCAATTATGGAAAGCGTTCCCGTCATTACGCTGGATGACTGCGATGTAAAAGCAAACGTCGGAGAGAACTTTGTGTGCGGCAGTATAGACGACATGCCGTCGCTCGTTTTAAAGTATTTTACGGATTCGGAATTTATGGAAGAACAAAAGAAAAACTGCAGAAAGCGGGCGCTGGAACGTACAAATGTTGACAGCGAACAGAATTTCCAAAAGCTGTCGGACGTGGTAGAAAAATATGCCGTAAATCAGGAGAGTGGAAACAATGATACCATTTAACAAAGCGATTTATCTGAAAAAAGCGGAAACATATATTGGAGAGACATTAAAGAGCAGTAAAATTGCAGGAGACGGAAAATATACAAGGTTATGTACGGAATGGATGGAGCAGAGGTTTTCGGCAAAAAAAATACTGCTGACGACTTCCTGTACGGCAGCGCTGGAAATGAGCGCGATTCTTTTGGATATAAAGCCGGGAGATGAAGTAATTATGCCCTCCTATACCTTTGTCACGACTGCCAACGCATTTGTATTGAGGGGCGCAAAGGCCGTATTTGTAGATATTCGGCCGGATACGATGAATATCGACGAGACAAAAATAGAAGCCGCCATTACAAAAAATACAAAGGCTATTGTAGTCGTGCATTACGCGGGCGTGTCCTGTGAAATGGATCGCATCATGGAAATTGCCGGAAAATATCATCTGCCCGTGGTAGAGGATGCGGCGCAGGCTGTGATGTCCCGATATAAAGGGGCGGCATGCGGGACGATTGGCACGTTTGGCTGCTACAGCTTTCATGAAACGAAAAATTATACGATGGGCGAAGGCGGGGCTTTGCTGATCAATCAGGAAGAATACATAGAGCGTGCAGAGATTTTAAGGGAAAAAGGGACGAACCGGGCGCGCTTTTTCCGTGGGATGGTAGATAAATACAGTTGGGTGGATATTGGTTCTTCGTATCTGCCAAGCGAGCTGAATGCGGCGTTGTTGTATGCGCAGCTCGAGATTGCGGATGAAATCAATCAAAACAGGCTCCGTACTTGGGAAGCGTATGAGCGCGGACTTCGCAGCCTGCCGGTTGACCTGCCTTTCGTTCCGCAGGAATGTCTGCATAATTCGCATATGTTTTACATGAAAGTAAAAAATTACATACAGCGTCAGAAAGCGCTGCGCTATGTCAGAGAACATGGAGTCGGCGCAGTCTTTCATTATGTGCCGCTCCATTCTTCTGTGGGGGGGGGTAAATTTGGAACTTTCGTTGGCGAAGACCGCTATACGACAAAAGAAAGCGATCGCCTGATCCGTTTGCCTATGTGGTATGGAATTTCAGAAGAAGAAGTGGAAGAAATTGTTGGGAAAGTTTCGGACGCTATAGAACGATGCGGGAATTAAAAGGAAGCTTTTAGGAGGGATTGCGCTATGTACGAAGACGTCAGGGAAGTGGAAAGCCGGTTGGAAATGAAAGATTTTCCGTTAAATATTATTGTGGAGCCGGGAAATTACTGTAATTTGAATTGTTCCACCTGTGCAAATAATAAATTAACAAGGCCAAAGGGAACGATGAATATTTTGCTCTATAAAAAAATTGTAGATGAAATAGCCAGGGAAAATCCCTATGCGAGACTATGGCTGGATTTTTACGGCGAGCCCTTGCTGCAGAAATATAAAATATACTACATGGTCGATTACGCGAGAAAGAAAGGCCTTGTAAATATCAATATCAATACAAACGGCACACTGCTGGATCGGGAAATGGCGGAAATGCTGCTGGATTCCGGCATTCGTTTTATCAGCATAGACTGCGACGGATTTTCGAAAGAGGTGTATGAAAAGATTCGCGTAGGGGCCGACCGGGACGTTACGTATGCCAATATTGAATATCTTTTGAAAAGAAAACAGGAGCTTTTAGTAAAAGATACCATTGTTGAAGTAAAAGTAATGGAGATGGAAGAAAATCGCCATGAGGTAGATCAAATCCTTGCATACTGGCGGCAGAGAGGGGCGTGGACGACAACGCGCAGACTGATTTCCTGGGCGGGCATGTGCGAAGATATTAAGCCGAAAGCGCAGACGTCGCGCGTGGCATGCGCAAACGCGGTCGGAATTCTGGCCATTACCTGGGATGGAAAAGCGGTGAACTGCGTTATGGACGTGGACGCACAGTATGTGTGCGGAGACGTTACACAGTCGTCGGTTAAAGATATTTGGATCCAACGAAACCGCGATATGGTAAGCAAGCATATGGAACATCGTTTTGAGGAGCTTCCTGAGATTTGCCAGTCATGTACGGACTGGGCCATCATCGGGGAAGAGCGTTTTGACGATCAGGGAAATCCGGTTCAAAAAGATTACGGACACAGGAATAAAATGTTATGAAAAAGCTGATGATAATGGGCAATGCTTCTTATGCGCGGATGATGAAGCGGTATATTGATCTGGCGGCTTTTGGAGAAGTCGCTGCCTATGTGGCGGACGCGGAATGCATACGGGAAAAAGAAATTGACCGGATTCCGGTTCTGTCCTTAGAGGAGATGAGAGCAGGCGTTTCCTGTGAGGATGTTTTGCTGATTATGGGAATCGGATATAAGAAGATGGGAGATATTCGAAAAAAAGTATTTGAACAATGCAAATCTTTTGGGTATCGGTTCGCAAACTTTATTCATCCGACGGCCATCATAGAAAAGAACGTGGTTATGGGAGAGGGGAATAATATTTTAGAAGGCGTGATTCTGGAAGAGAGCGTTGTTTTGGGCAATGCAAATCTGCTTTTTGGAGGAAGCTTGATTGCGCACGAAACAACGATTGGCGATTACAATACGTTTTCTGTAAAATCTGTGGCGGCAGGATGCACGACAGTTGGAAGCCATTGTTTTATCGGCGCGGCTGCGGCAGTCAAAGATCATGTAACGATGGGAGATTATGTGCTTTTGGGCGCAATGGCATTTGGATTTCAGGACCTGGAGGCGTATTCCGTCGTAGTTCCGGAGAAAAGCAGGATTCTGGACGGGAGAAAAAGCACGGATTTTTTATAAAAGGGGAAGCTTTGCAATGAAAGAAAGTGTGCTGGTTACGGGAGCGTCCGGATTTATCGGAAGATATGTGGTAGACGCGTTGCTTATGCACGGATATAAAGTGACGGTTCTTACGCATAAGGGCTTTTTACGGCCGGGCTGTAATGCTGCGGCAATCCGGGCGGATATTTGCGAAGAAGATATGATTCAAACAGTCAGCCGGCAGATCAACAGATGCGACGTAATCGTTCATCTTGCGGCAGATTTAAATATTTTGGGAAGCGATCAGACGATTTTGACAAACTGCCTGGGAACGTATCATTTGCTGAGGCTGGCAAAAGCGGTACGGGCAAAGAAATTTATCTATATGTCCAGCATGCCGGTCATTGGAACGCCAAAGCATATTCCGGTGACAGAAGATCATCCGGTAAAACCAGAGACGCTTTACCATATAACAAAGTACGCGGGAGAGCAAATGGCGCTGCGGGAGGCTTCGGCGGAGATGAAAGCAATGGCGTTTCGCATTTCATCGCCCATTGGAGTCGGCATGAGCGAGCGTAATTTTTTATCATTTTTATTGAGAAAATGCGAAAAAAATGAGACAATAGAATTGTATGGAGAAGGAAGCAGGATTCAGAATTATATTGATGTAAGGGACGTTGCCCTGGCGGTCTTAAACGGCATTTTTGCCGGAGATTCCGGGGTATATCTGATTGCCGGAAAAAAGGGAATTACGAATCGGGATTTGGCTTTTATGTGCAGGCAAGCGACGGGGGCAAACGCAGAAATCGTCTGGGGAAAGAAAGAAGATCCGGAGGAAAAATGCCGGTGGATCGTTTCCGGACAAAAGGCGTTTGAGGCGTTTGGATTTTGTCCAAAACATGATTTGGAAGAAACCATACGGTGGATTGTGGATGGACAGAAGAAAGGAGAGCAATGAAATTAGTTGTTTTTTCAGACATTCACGGAAATTTGCCGGCGCTGGACGCGTTTTTGGAGAAAATAGAAACCCTGTCGTATGACGCTTTGG
>CATOKN010000209.1 GCA_951800425.1 uncultured Lachnospiraceae bacterium | reverse complement strand
ATTCAAAAGGAGAAACGATTCATGACGGCAATGAATGCTCCGGCGTGATTCTTGTCCGCTCAGGAAGTCTGCGGCTCTTTATGATGTCGGACGAGGGAAAGGACATTACGCTTTACCGGCTGCATAAAGGCGATTTGTGCATGCTCTCCGCATCCTGCGTGCTGGAGGCGATTACGTTTGAAGTGTTTGTAGACGCCGAAGAGGACAGCGAGTGCTGCGTAGTCAGCGGACCTGCGTTTGCGGCAGTTTCGGAGCGAAATCCGTCGATTCGGATTTTTGCGCTTGAGACTGCGGTTGGCCGTTTTTCCGACGTCATGTGGGTTATGCAGCAGATTCTTTTTATGAGTATGGACAAAAGGCTTGCTATTTTTCTTTTGGATGAATCTTCAAGGATTGGGACGGATACGATTGCACTGACACACGGGCAGATTGCCCGTTATATGGGATCTGCCCGCGAGGTTGTGTCAAGAATGCTGAAATATTTTTCAAATGAAGGGATTGTAGAAGTTTCCAGAGGGGGGATAAAAATTCTCGATAAGAAACGTCTGCGAACGCTTGCCTGCTAATTTTCTAACATGGCAAGAATTTCCGGCTTTGGTTTTGCGCCGGCGGATTGCCGGATGACCTTTCCGTTTTTCATAACGGCCAGCGTCGGTATGCTTAAGACGCCGAACGACTGCGCAAGCTCCGGTTCTTTATCGACGTTGATTTTCCCTACGAGATATTGCGGATTTTCCTCTGCAATCTCATCCACAATTGGGGATACCATGCGGCAGGGGCCGCACCAGTCCGCGTAAAAATCAAGAAGCACGGGTTTTTCATTTGTTTTTACAGATTCAAAATTATTTTTATTTACGTTTAATACTGACATAATTGTTACCATCCTTTCTGTTGTCTGTAATGATAGTATAACCGATATTTTTTATTTTTTCCGTGACGAAGTCACATGTTTTGCTTTACAAATCAGCTGCGTCATTGTTCCCATGGGACAGTATACGCACCAGGAACGGGGCTTGCATAAAACCATGGTGAAAAGTCCAAGCACGGTGGAAGTGAGCATAACGCTGTAAAAGCCGAATGCAAACTGCGCGACGCCGTCGGAAAACAGGGTTCCATGGTACGCCCAGCGCCAGGGAAGCCGAAACGTCCAAAGCAGGGTGACGGCCGTATTTAAATCCTTGGTTCCGGCGAATACCAGATAAGTGTTCCACAGCATCATAAAAAACATGACAAAAAAGAAAATCAGAAATCCGTATCGGAACCAGGCGGATTTCAGCCATTTTGGAATGTCTTTTTTTCGGGAAAGGCCAAATCTGCCGCCAATCAGGGAAAAGAGCTGTCCTCTGCCGCAAAATTTGTTGCAGTAAGCTTTATTGCCTCCCGCAATGGCTATGATAAGCGGGATAAAGAAGCAGAGCAGTCCAAGCCATGCGAACAGAATATTGAAAAATCCCAGAATCAGATAGGAAAGAGAGACAATCCAAAGGAAATCGTACCATTTCTTTTTTTGCTTCATTGTTCCGTCACCTCCAGCGTGATAATGCTTGCCGGACACTCTTTTGCGCAGAGTCCGCATCCGACGCATAAATCTTTATTGACGTTTGCGTATATGCCCTTATGTATGGTGATTGCGCGTTTTGGGCAGATTTTCATGCAGCATCCGCAGGCTGCGCATTCCCGGATGCTGACGGCTGCTTTTCTTTTTATCATATGATAACTCCTCCTGTTTTGTATCAGTATACAGGAGGGATTCTTTTCTTTCCGTGACAAAGTCACATAAAATTTGGGAAAAATGGATACTGATATGGGTAGAATAACAAAAGCGTTGCGATTTTTTTGGACAAAAGGTATACTGATTTCGCAGGATGCAAAGGAAGAGTGGAGAGACTCAGAAAAAATCAGAGAATGGAGACGAAAATAATGAAAAAATTAACCGTATTTTTATGGATAGCAGCTATTGTTTTGTCCCTGTCCGGCTGTGGAAAAGGGCAGGATACTGTTGAAAAGAATCAGGAAAGCACGGAGTCTGCGTATGCGGCGCCGCTTGAAATTCTGACGCAGATTGTGGATGCATACGGCGAGGATGAATTGTTTGCCATGTATGGGGGAAATCAGGAAAATGCAGTGATGGATGCCCCAGGGGCATTTGACGTCAGCAAAACGGAGGAACTGGAAAATTTATTTGGACTGCCGAACGATCAGATTTCCGATCTTGAAGACGCGGCTTCCATGGTGCATATGATGAATAGCAATACTTTTACCGGAGCCGCGTATCGCCTGAAAGACGGCGTGGATACGCAAGCGTTTGCGGATGCGGTAAAATCAAGTATTTTGGAGAAACAATGGATGTGCGGACAGCCGGATACGCTGTTGATTCTTCAGGTAGACGGCAGTTTTTTGATTATGGCTTACGGCGAGGCCAACATTATGGAAATTTTCAAAAACAACGCGCTGTCTGTGCTTGAAGAAGCGCAGATTATTACAGAAACGCCGATTGCGTAAGAACGATTATGCTGTTTTCAAGTATTTTATTTTTATATTTTTTTCTGCCTTTGACGACGGCTTTGTATTTTGCAGTTCCGAAAAAGAGAAAAAATGCGGTTCTTTTGCTGGCCAGTTTTGTGTTTTACGGATGGGGCGAACCGAAGTATGTCTTGCTGTTGGGAAGTCTGGTTTTGCTTGGATATGGATTTGGTCTTTTGATAGAAAAATGCAAAGAGAGCCGGGCCAAAAAGCTGTTTTGCATTAGTTCCGTGGCCGTCAGCCTGGCTTTTCTGGCGTATTTTAAATATGCGGATTTTTTGATACAAAATCTAAATGACGCGGGAGGATTTGGAATTTCGTTGCTGCATCTTGCCCTGCCGCTTGGCATTAGCTTTTATACGTTTCAGATGATAAGTTATACGATTGACGTGTATCGAGGAGAAGCCGCTCAAAAAAATGTGATCGACATGGCGGTTTATGTTGTGATGTTTCCGCAGCTGATTGCGGGGCCGATTGTGCGTTATTCGGATCTTGCGGGGCAGCTGGCTTTCAGAGAACATTCTTTGCATGAAGCGGCTCTTGGAATTCGCCGTTTTGTCATTGGTCTGGCGAAAAAGATTTTGCTTTCCAACCAATTGGGGGAATTGTGCAGCGTATTCCGGGAATCGCAGGAAAAGTCGGTCTTGTTTTACTGGCTGTATGCGATTGCGTTTGCGCTGCATATCTATTTTGATTTTTCAGGATACAGCGATATGGCGATTGGACTAGGCAGAGTGTTTGGATTTCGCATTCCGGAAAACTTCAATTATCCCTATATTTCTGCCAGCATAACGGAATTTTGGCGTCGATGGCATATTTCCCTTGGCACCTGGTTTCGGGATTATGTGTACATTCCTCTGGGAGGAAACCGCAAAGGAAAATGGCGGCAGTTTCTGTATATTTTAACGGTTTGGATTTTGACTGGATTTTGGCATGGGGCAGCCTGGAATTTTATTTTGTGGGGGCTGTTTTTTGCGGCGCTTTTGATGACAGAAAAATTGTGGCTGCTGGAGAAACTGAAAAAGAGCCGTATTTTTTCGCATGTTTATACCCTGTTTTTTGTGATGCTGAGCTTTGTGATTTTTAACGCCGGGAATATGGGAGAGGCGTTTTCTGATATGGCGGGACTTTTTGGGGCTGGCCGGATACCGCTTGTTTCGGATGAAGCGCTTTATTGCTTGCGGAGTTTTGCAATCGTTTTGCTTGCGGGAGGAATTGGCGCAACGCCTTTCGTCCGGGATTTTATCCGAACATTCAAGAAAAACCCAAAGGGCGCTTATGCGCTGAATTTCATAGAACCTGTCGGCCTGACGGCGTTGCTGCTGATTTTAACGGCTTATCTTGTCGATGGCTCGTTTCAGCCTTTTTTGTACTTTCGATTTTAAGGAGATTGCCAATGAATACAAAAAAGAAAGATATTGTCCTGTGCGGCTTGTTTGCTTTGCTGCTTGTGGGAGGATTTTTGCTGTACCTGATTTTGCCGGAGAAAAAATATTCTGAGAGTGAAAGACGCATGCTGTCTCCTGTGCCAAATTTATCGGCAGAGGGGATTTGGAGCGGCCGGTTTATGTCTGATTTTGAAAGCTGGGCGGAGGATGCGTTTCCGTTCCGGGATTCGTTTCGAAGAATAAAAGCGCTGACGGCCAAAAATGCTTTTTTACGGCAGGATAACCACGGGATATATGCGGCGAACGGCTTTCTGGCTTACGTCGAATATCCAATGCATGAAAAATCCCTTGCACATGCCGCAGAGCGGTTTTCCTC
>CATOKN010000208.1 GCA_951800425.1 uncultured Lachnospiraceae bacterium | reverse complement strand
GGCCTGGGCTGTTCGGAGCAGGAAGCAAAAATCCTGCCTTTGTTATCCTCCACAACGCACATGCGGCATGCGCCGTATATGGACAGCTCCGAATGGTAGCAGAAAGTCGGCAGATCGATTCCGGCCTTGCGGATTAAGGAAAGTACGTTTTTTTCTCCCTCTATCGGCACTTTCTTTGAATCTATTGTAATATAATCCATCTTATGTTCCTCCTAACTTTCCTTTACAATCGCGCCAAACGGACAATTATCCAGGCAAGTGCCGCATTTGATGCAGGCTTTCTGATTGATGATGAAAGGCTCTTTGACCTTTCCGTCAATTGCGTTGACCGGACAGTTTCTTGCACATTTCGAACATCCCTTACATTTTTCCGGCAGAATTTTATATTGCTGCAGCGCCTGGCAGGTGCCTGTCTTACAGCGTTTCTCTACGACATGCTCTATGTATTCCTCTCTGAAGTTGCGAAGCGTGGATAAAACAGGCAGAGCCGCGCTTTTTCCAAGTCCGCAAAGCGCCGTATTGGTGATGGCTTCGCCAAGCTCTTCTAAAGTTTTTAACGATTCCATCGTGCCTTTCCCGGCTACAATATCCTCTAAAATATCCAGCATCCGCTTCGTGCCCTCCCGGCAGGGAACGCATTTGCCGCAGCTTTCGTTCTGCGTAAAATTCATAAAGAAACGAGCCACTTCCACCATGCAGGTGTTTTCATCCATAACAACAAGTCCGCCGGAACCAATCATGGCGTTTAACTTCTTTAAGGAATCAAAATCCAGCTTCACCTCCAGGTTGCTTGTCACAAGACAGCCGCCGGAGGGGCCGCCAATCTGTACGGCTTTAAACGGCACGTCATTCTTTACGCCGCCGCCGATGTCATATACGATTTTACGAAGCGTCGTACCCATCGGCACTTCAATGAGTCCCGTATGCTTTACGCTTCCCGTCAGGGCAAACGCCTTTGTGCCGGGGCTTCCCTCTGTTCCAATGGAACGGTACCATGCGGCTCCCTCGTTTAAAATCATTGGCACGTTCGCATAAGTTTCTACATTATTTAGAACGGTTGGTTTTGCAAACAGCCCCTGTTCTACCGTCCGCGGGGGCTTCGTTCTTGGCATTCCGCGCTCTCCCTCGATGGAAGCGGTCAGCGCGCTGCCCTCTCCGCAGACAAATGCGCCCGCGCCGCGGTTGATATGTATCTGAAAGGAAAAATCTGTTCCTAAAATATGTTCTCCCAAAAGCCCTGCTTTTGTCGCCTGGGCAATCGCTGTTTTCAGGCGGTTAATTGCAAGCGGATATTCCGCTCTTACATAGATGTATCCTTCGCTTGCCCCGACTGCATATCCAGCAAGCATCATACCCTCTAACATCTTATGCGGATCGCCCTCCATCACGCTTCTGTCCATAAACGCGCCCGGATCGCCCTCGTCTCCATTGCAGACTACGTATTTTTCTTCGGATTTCTGGCGCGCTACCTGCTGCCATTTATATCCGGTACGGAATCCGCCGCCTCCTCTCCCTCTTAAATCAGATTCTGAAATTTCATTGACGACTTCTTCCGGCGTCATATCAAACAACGCTTTTTCCAGAGCCGTATAACCGCCTACGGCAATATATTCATCAATATTTTCCGCGTCAATGTGACCGCAGTTTTTCAATACGAGCCTCGTCTGCTTCTCATAAAACGGAATCTTCTCCTGCGTATCGTATTTCACGCCGTCCGCTTCATAAAGCAGACGTTCCACCGGCCTGTCATTTTTGATCGTTTCTTCAAAAATTTCTTCACAGTCTTCGGCTTTTACTTTCACATAAAGATAATTGCTCGGCTCAATTCGAACCAAAGGCCCCATCTCACAAAATCCATGGCAGCCGCTGCGCTTTACGCCGGTACGAAAAGAATTCGCATCCGCGCCATGCGGCGTGGAAAGGTGCGCGATTTCTTCTCCAAACTCTACTTCTACGCCCTCTTCTTTTGCCGCCAGCTCCAAAAACCGGTCGTAAATTTCAGCCGAACCCCCGGCCAGACATCCTGTGCCGGCGCAGACTAAAATCCGGTGCGACGGCCGCTTCATCGTTTCTTTTGCTTCTCTTCGCCTTTCTTCCAAAGCTTCTCTGTTTTCTAATCTCATTGATTTTCCGCACCTTTCAATTCTTCAAACAATTCATGTACCTTTTCCGGCGTCATTGCCGGATGCACCACGTCATTGACTGTCAAAACCGGAGCCAGTCCGCAGGCTCCAAGGCAGGAAACCGTCTCTAACGTAAAGAGCATGTCGTCCGTCGTATGCTTATCTTTGGAAAGTCCCGTCTCAGCATAAATCTGATTGATAATCGCCGTCGATTTCCGCACATGGCACGCCGTACCGTCGCAGACGCGAATGACATATTTGCCTTTTGCTTCAAAAGAAAAGTTTTCATAAAAAGTCGCTACGCTGTAAGCCTTTGCCTCGTTTATGCCAAGGCACCCCGCCACATAGCTTAACAGCTCCGGCGGCAAATAGCGGTATTCGCTTTGAATGTCCTGGATAATCGGAATCAAAAACCGCTGCGCCGTTCCGTGCTGACCGATAATTTCATCCGCCTTATCATAATAAGATTGTTCTAACATGTTACCCCCTCCATATATCATTTGTCTTCTACAGACGAATTTTGTACTGAAATCTGTTCCATAACCAGCCTCGCGATACAGGCCATGCCCTCGTCGTTGGGATGGGCCGCGACTACTTCATCCGTAATCTTATGCTTCTTTTTATCGGATCCGCTCACTTTTTCTCCAATAGCGGAACGATAAATTTCTTCATAATCATCTAAAAATTCCGTCATTTCAATAAATACAACGCCATTTTCCTCGCAGGCCTTTCTTTTTGCCGTCTCAATATCTTCCGACGGCCAGAGAAGCTCTCCCAGCATGAAAATTTTGGCGTTTGGAGCCTTTTCTTTGATGAATTTTAACAGGTTCGAATAATCGCTCCCAAGGGTATCCTTAAATTCCGTAATATTTTCTCCGGTCTGTATCGTGACCAGATCCGTATGTTCGTTAAAGTAGCCTTCGTATTTTTTCAGCACCGCATCCCGTTTCTTTGCTACTTCCCATTTTTTCAAATTTAATACCATCGTCGCAACCGGCATTTCAAACTGACTTCCCAATTGTTTGGAAATCAAATGCACATAATCTTTTTCCGCGGAAGAAGCCGCCATTCCCCAGTTCCCCCACCAGAGTCCTTCCGCTTCCCAGCTGCATGTCACGGAATTTCCAAGCGCAACATAATCGTATGTTCCGTCGGACGCCGTAATCATGCCCGGATTTTTGCTTTCCGTATCTGATTTTGCATCTTCTTCCGTACTTTCTGCATTTGTAACATTTTCCGTAAACGCTGCCCTTATATCCGGCTCCGTATCTTCTGTTTCCGTCTGTTCTTCATTTTTTTCAAAAATTCTTGGTATTTTTCTTATTTTTATGTCCTGACATCCGGCAAAAAGAAAGACGAAGCCAATTAAAATCAGTTTCAAATAAATTTTTTTGTTCATATAAGCCCTCGTTTCTGTAAAAATTGTTATCCTGTTATTCATTTCGATTGCGATGTGTGGATTTGAAAAAGTCGGTATGCGGTTTTGAGAATTGAATATAGAACTTAAGTCCCAGAATCAAAAGACAAGGATCAAAAACAACGGATTTATATTATTTCAAACAAAATTCACGTGATTTATTGTAACATAGAATCTATATACAGGCAATAAAATAATCAAAATAATTTCTCCTTACAGCGGCCGAAAATCCACGCTCCAATTCCATTCCCGGCCAGCATGACTAAGAGACAGGCAAAAGCCCTCAGACTATATTCGCCGGCAAAATGAAAATAGAACATATTGGCAATCGAATGCTCGAATCCGGATAAAATGAAAATCATAACGGGAGCGATGATAAATGCAATATTTTTATTTTTCTGATAATTATCTATCGCAAGATACATCATAACACCGCAAAATACGGACAAAACAAATACACGTTCTAAATCGTTTTCTAATTTGGCGCCCACAAGCCCGGAACTGTCGATGCCAAGCCCGGCAAAACGCGCCATGAAAGACGCTGCAAATGTGCCGGTAAAATTTCCGGCAATGATCACAGGCATTTCTAAAAGTCCGCTTACGTTTCTGACAAACCCGACTTTTCCCGTATACAGAAAAAATCCCTGCGTTACAATCGTCAGAAGGCCAAAAGAAAACAACAGAGAACCAACGACGCGATTGTCTGCCGACAAATAGACAATTCCACCGATTCCAATCATAAATCCGGCATAAACCGATTGGATAAATATATGTAGTGTTCCCAT
>CATOKN010000207.1 GCA_951800425.1 uncultured Lachnospiraceae bacterium | reverse complement strand
CGTTAGAAGAGGCGCTCCGTACGGAGTATGAAGATATTATCTGGGCGTCGGTTCGGCTAAGCGGAACGAAAATGACGATTGATTTGCAGGAAAATCTGGTATCCAAAAAAAATGAGCCGGGGGAAGAAGCAAAGCCCGAGGGGGCTTATCATATTGTTGCAAACAAAGACGCCGTCATTACGTCTGTGATTACAAGAAACGGAACGCCCGTTGTCAAATCAGGCAGCCAGGTAAAGGAGGGAGATATTCTCGTCAGCAGCCAGTTAGACATTTACAATGACAGCAAGGAAATCGTCGATTATGTTTATGTGACGGCAGACGCGGATATTATGGCTCAGACCCGGTACGATTATCAGGATGAGTTCCCGATGCAGTACAATCAAAAGGTGCGGGTCGGGGAGGGAAAAAGCACGTATGCTTTGAATCTTTTTTCTTACCAGCTCAAGCTTCCGTCCGGACTGAAAAAGAAAGACCCCCATCTTTCCTATACGGAGAGCCGCCAGCTTGCCATTGCAAAAGATTATTACATACCCGTGACGCTTGAAAAAACGACATATTACGACTGTGATTATGAAAAAATTACATTATCCAGGCCGGAAGCGAAAAAGCGGGCCGGCGAAGACGTTGCTCAATTTTTAAAAAAATTAGAAGAAAAGGGTATTCAAATCACAGATAAAAATGTTATGATAGAGTTCGTAGAAAATAAGTGCAGGGTTTCTGCCGCAATTACTGCCATTGAGAAAATCGGCAGATACGAACCGGCGGAAGAAAAGAAACCATCTGCAGAGGAAAGGCTGACGGAAGATGAGTCTGACTGAACAAAATCTGAACATACCCCCGGAGCATCTGGCAAATGTATTCGGGACGTTTGATGTTTATATGAAAAAAATTGAAAAAGCTTTTCACGTGACGGTAGTGGTACGCGGGGATTCCGTAAAGCTTCTTGGCGGCAGCGGCGGAGTCAAAAACGCGGCGGCTGTATTTGATCAGCTTCTTACGCTTTCGGAGCGCGGCAGCTCCATTACAGAGCAAAATGTCAATTATGCCATTTCGCTTGCAATGGAGCAGAAAGGGGCTACGATTGCAGAAATAGACGAAGACTGCATCTGTCATACCGTTTTGGGCAAACCGGTTGCGCCAAAGACGCTTGGGCAAAAAGATTACGTATCGGCCATTCGCAGCAAAATGATTGTCTTTGGGTGCGGGCCGGCCGGAACAGGCAAGACTTATCTTGCCATCGCCATGGCGGTAACGGCGTTTAAAAACGAAGACGTAAGCAGAATTATTCTGACGCGTCCCGCCATTGAAGCGGGAGAGAAGCTGGGATTTTTGCCGGGAGATTTGCAAAGCAAAATCGATCCCTATTTAAGGCCTTTGTATGACGCGCTGTATCAGATTATGGGCGCGGAAAGCTTTCAGAGGAATACGGAAAAAGGATTGATTGAAGTGGCGCCTCTGGCTTATATGCGCGGGCGCACGTTAGACAACGCCTTTATTATTCTGGACGAAGCCCAGAATACAACTCCGGCGCAGATGAAAATGTTTCTGACAAGGATTGGCTTTGGCTCTAAAGTAGTCATTACGGGAGACTCCACGCAAAAGGATTTGCCGCCCGGCACAAAATCAGGCCTTGACGTTGCTCTGCGGGTACTGCGTAAGGTAGACGACATTGGAGTATGCGAGCTGACCAGCAGCGACGTTGTCCGGCATCCGCTTGTCCAGAAAATTGTAAAGGCATATGAGGAATATGAAGCCAGACAGGAAAAGAAGAAGCAAAGACGGGTGGTTAGAAGATAATGGAACAAAATAAAGTGCCTTTTCGGCGGATACGGCATTATTCCGAACTGTCAGGAATGACCGTTCTGGCATCCGTTTTTTTTGCATATCAGAACAGGTTTCTGTTAGACAAAGTATTGGTTTGCCTGGCCCTGGACGCTGTTTTTCTCGGGCTTCTTTTTTATGTGCTGGAGAGCGAACGGACAAGCTTGCGGCTTGGAAGCAGCGCGTCTAATGATTATGGCAGGATTTCCATGTGCTATGGAGCGGTATGCCTTTTTATGATTTGTTTTTCCTTTTTGCCGGAGTTTACGGTTCCGGCGGCTGTTTTTGCCCTGTTTTTCGGTTTGATTGCCAATATGAGTCTTTCCGTGTTTTTTACCATGTTTTTATGTGCGCTTTTATGCATCACGGCAGACAGGACGATTTACGAGCTGGCCGCTTATTTTCTTTTGACGTATGCGGGTTTACAGGCGGGCAGGACAATGCATGAAAAAAAATACAGGATTTGGGGACTTGTGATTCTCTTTTCCGTTTCTTTGTGCATTCCGGCATTGTTCTGTTATCTGGCGTATTCCGCGTTTCCCCAGAAGCTTCTGATCTGGAATGCGGGACTTGGCGCGCTTTCCGTTCTGGCGTGTCGGTTTGCTGCGGACAGGCTGTACGATAAAATCGATCATGAGGAACACGATGCGTACGAGCGCATTATCAGCGAGGAGTATCCGCTTGTCAAAGACATCAAGAATTATTCCAGAGCAGAGTATGTGCATGCGCTGAAAGTAGCTATGATTGCCGGAAAATGCGCGGCTGAAATCGGCGCGAATGAAATGGAAGCCACGGCGGCGGGATTTTACTATCGTCTTGGCATTTTAGAGGGGGAGCCTTTTGTCGAAAACGGCGTCCGGCTGGCGCAGGAAAATTGCTTTCCGGATGCAGTTGTGCAAATCCTTTCTGAATATAACGGAGAACAAAGGTTGCCCTCGTCAAAAGAATCTGCTATAGTACATATGGTAGATGCATGCGTCAAACGGATGGAACTTTTAATTTCGCAGAATCTTTCTTCTTCCTGGAATCAGGATATGGTAATTTATCAGACGTTAAACGAGGTGTCTGCGACCGGAATTTATGACGTGTCCGGCATCAGTATGAATCAGTTTTTAAAAATCAGAGAACGGATGGTACGCGAGGAGATTGGATATGACAGTAACAATTGAAGAAGAAGAAAAGCCGTTGTTTGCGTTTGATTATAAGAAACTGGCAAAAGAGGTCGTCCGGTTTTCGCTCGAATATGAAAAATTTCCATATGAAGCGGAAGTAGATTTGATTCTGACGGACAATGCGGCCATACAGGAAGCAAATCTTTTTTACCGAAATATGGACAGGCCGACGGACGTATTGTCTTTTCCGATGCTCAATCTGGATGCGCCGGGAGATTTTAAAAGCATCAAAGAAGATCTGGAGGGAAACTTTAATCCCGATACCGGAGAAGTGATGCTTGGCGATATTATGATTTCCGTTCCAAAAGTGGTACAACAGGCCAGGGAATACGGCCATACCGAAAAACGGGAATTTGCATTTCTAATCGTACATAGTGTTTTGCATCTGCTGGGGTATGATCATATGACTCCTTTCGATGCGGCATTTATGGAAAATAAACAAGAAGCCATCTTAAAAGAAATGAATATTTTAAGATAGGAAAAGAAGCCTTTAAGATAACCAGGAGGGTAAATGATGAAACACATGAAAAAAGCAGTTCTATTTGCAGCCGTTTGCTGCATGGCATTTTCCGGGTGTGGGAAAGAAGAAAAGGATGTGACAGAAGAACAAACGGAAAGCACGGAAGTTGTAGTATCGGAACCTTTGGAGACAGAAATTCCAACAGAAACCGAAGAAGAGGTCGTTACGACTCCATCCAACCGAAACCCTTTGACGGGAGAAGCGATGGACGAGGCGCTGGTTGCCCAGCGGCCGGTTTCCTGTATGATTGGAAATACGACGGACGCAATGCCTCAGTATGGAATTTCCAATGCAGACGTTATTGTCGAGGCGCCGGCAGAGGGAGGACTGACCAGGCTGATGACGGTTTATCAGGATTACGCAGAGCTTCCGACGATTATGTCCGTTCGAAGCTGCCGTCATTATTACACATATCTGTCCAACGAGTTTGAGGCCATTTATGTGCATTATGGACAGGCGATTTATGCAACTGAAATGTTAAAAAGATTTGATGATTTGAACGGTCTGGACGGAGATTTGGAAAATGTGACGTTTTACCGCGACAAATCCAGAAAATCACCTCACAACGCTTATATCAACGGCGAAAGCATCATTGCCGGAATCAAGAAAAGAGAATACAGAACCGGACATGCGGATACGTACCAGAATACGTTCGGCTTTGCGGATGCGGACAGCGCGTTAGAAGGCGGAGAGACGGCTATGGTCGTAGAACCGGGTTATACGGTAAACAAGCCCTGGTTTGTCTATAATGAGTCTACCGGATTATATGAAAGATACCAGTATAAAGCGGCCCACAAAGACGGCGGAAGCGGAG
>CATOKN010000206.1 GCA_951800425.1 uncultured Lachnospiraceae bacterium | reverse complement strand
GGAAGCGGAAGAGACAGTAGAAGAGCCGCAGGATCTGGCGGAATATGGGTTGGATGCGCCTTTAAATGTTCTGACATTTACGACGGATGCGGGCAGCGTAACGCTTACGGTCGGCATGCAAAATCCTGTCACAAGCCAGTATTATCTGACCAAAAGCGGCGACGATGCGCTGTATCTTATGGACAGTGGATTTTTGTCTTCTTTTGGAAAGTCGGCGGAAGAGTTGAAAGCGGCGGAGGAGAGTACTCCAAAGGAGCCGCAGGAAACAGAGGAAGAATGAGAATCGTAATTGGTTTTGCAGCGGCTGCTTTGATAGCGGCCGCTGTTTTTGGCTGTCAGACTTTATCCGTTTCTGACGCCGTATCCTGATTTTCGTGTTTTCTTCCCTCCATATACCGAAACATGGCAAGGTAGACCCAGAGCAGAACCGGAATTAAAATGGTGAAGCCAATGGAAATTTTTAATGCATCCATCGCCCATGGGCTGTCAATCAAAGCGAAAACCAGCGTCATGCCATAAAGCGCGACAAGAAGAACGACGCCAAGGATGGCGCCTGTACGTTTCATTTTTTTCATGAGAAAATCCTTTCCGTGTGTTTTTACCAGATAAACGTAGCATAACAAAAAAAGGAATGCAATATTTTAAATGAAATATTTACATCTTTCATAATAAAACTGCTGTTCTTTTTCAAAGAGACCGATTAACCCGGTGATTGAATTTACTTCCCGATATTCTTTTAGAGCCTCCAGGTATTCATTTCTGTTTGCATCTTCAATCACAACCGGTATAATTTCATTTTTTAAGCATTCTCTGAAAAGAATTAATCTGCCTGTCCTGCCGTTCCCATCTTGAAATGGATGAATACTTTCGTATCTTGCATGAAATTCTGCCAGTACGGCAATATTTATTTCTTGCTGAACATACCATTTCATGAGAAGATTCATTTCTTCTTCGACATTTTCCGGTCTTACTGTCTGGTATATGCCTATCATATTAGGGCGTTGCTTATAATCGCCTATAGCATAACCATTTGCACGATCTTCAAATACTCCGGATTTCAGTTCATAGTGAAAAGTTTTTATCAGCTTTGGACACAGCTGTTCTTCCAGGGTATCCAACATTTGATTGAACATAATAAAATGGCCGTTCATTTCTTCTACGTCTTTTGCCCTGTAATAATCGTCTGATTTTGGCAGTGTGCCATGGTTGAATAATGAAGCGGTTTGTTCCTCGGTCAGCGTACTGCCTTCAATCCGGTTGGATTGATAGGCAAGCAGCCGCTGTGTGTAAGCATACACGCCGGATCTGTCAAATCGTTCCCTTTCTATTTTAAATCGTTTCAAAAGAAAGTTTAAAAATTCTTTATTTGTAGTAGGATTCATATGATTGCCTCCAAATCAAGTTTTTCCCCGTAAATGATACTCCGTTTGGTAAGATTTCTTTCTATGAATTATGACACAATACAGCTGCTGAAACAAGAAAAAATATTCCTCTGATTTCTTTTTACCTGGTTTCATCCATGTACTGCAATTCTTCGGCATAATCCGCATAGGTAAATAAATTGCGAACACGCCCTTTTTCTGATAAAAAAAAGGGGCGTTGGTATATGCAGGAATTGTGTTGTTTGCAACTCTCGCGAATGCAGATGATTGGGTGGAAACGGCAGGAACGGATGAATCGAAATAAAGGAGAGCTTTTGAAAAAATCATCTGTATCGATGGGATAAAAAAAGAAGAAATTGGATGTAGAGAACCATTCATGCATTTGCTGTGCCGTATACATACAATGTATTGACATAGTATATTTTGGATAATATAATATAGTAAGGAAGGAGTTGATACTATGGCAACAACTAATATAACAATGAGAATGGATGAGGATTTAAAATCTCAGCTTCAGGAACTTGTTTCTAATCTTGGCATGGACATGACCACTTTTTTTACAATATCAGCAAAACAGGCAGTTAGGGAACAGAGAATACCTTTTAAGATTTCTATGGATATTCCTAATGAGGAGACAAAAGAAGCAATAGAAGAAGTACGTCAAATGAAACAGAATTCTTTTGTGGGAAAATCCTATACAGATGTTGATGAAATGATGAAGGAGCTGTTAGCATGAAATATACGGTAAAACCGACGACTAAATTTCAAAGAGATTTGAAAAAGGTATACAAAAGAGGATACGATATTTCATTACTAACAGATATAATTAAAAAGTTAGCTAATGAAGAACCATTACCTGAAAAGAATCGTGATCATAGTTTAGGTGGGGATTATGCTAATTGCCGGAAATGTCATATTACGCCAGACTGGCTTCTTGTATATGAAATTGATAAGGGAGAAGTAATCTTATATCTGACAAGAACAGGAACACATAGCGATTTGTTTTAAATAAATTTCCTTACCGGCAGTTTTCAAAGCTGACGGATGTGGAGAATCATTCATGCGTTTGTCGCGCATTTTTATAACGCGATATTGATTTATAGGAATATTCCGATTATAATAAAAAAAATGCCGTTTTATTATATGGATGGAAATACATCAAATAAAAGGGATGTGAATGTTTCAGGAGGAAAATCCCAATGAGAAAAAAGAAATCGCTGCAGGAAATTACGTTTGTTGTGCTGCTTCTGGTATCTATCATTCTGTTGTTTCACTGGTATACCCAGCAGAACAGAAGCCGGATGGAGGAGCGGAACAAGACATACGCAAAGGATTCGGCGCGCCTGATGTCCGTACAGATTGAAAAGGAACTGGAAAATGCGTTAAATCTGACAAAATCCTACGCCTATTTCCTGGGAGAAAGCTTAACCAGCCCAAACGTAAGCGCGCAGATGTTAAAAGAAATGGAAAAGAGTTCTCTCTTTGACGCGCTGGTTTATACGGATAAAAACGGCGTCGATTACGCTTCGGACGGCAGGACGGACGATGTGACGAACCGCAGCTTTTATCAAAATGGAATTCAGGGAAAAATCGGCATAGAAATTGTGTTTGACCCGCATTTTTTTGATGAGGTAATCGCGTGTTTTTATGTGCCGGTCTATTATCAGGAAGAAATCATAGGCGTTCTTCGCGGCGGCTATCTGGCGGAAGAATATTTACAGAAAATGCTGGTAACGACGTATTTTGGAGAAACGGCCGACGTATTTTTATGTATGCCGGACGGGCGGGCGATTGCAAGCTCGAATATGGAGAAATACGAGGGCCATCTGCTTGACCGTCTTTACGAGGAGGACGTAATTGATAAGGGAACGGCCGACAAGGTGAAAGACATTTTTCAAAACGGCGGGGAAGATTCCTTTATCTGTGACAACGAAAGCGAAGTAGACAATATCTGCGCGACGGGTCTGTTGGATGATGAATTTATTCTGGTTCAGACGTTTCCGGAAGTAGTGACGCAGCGTATGATAGAGGCCGAAAATAAAGTGGGGCTTCAGCTGGAAGCCATGTTGATTGGCCTGTTTGGCATTTATATCTGCACGCTGCTGTTTCGCGCGGGGAGAGAGAAAAAAGCGCTGGAAATGGAAAACCGCGAGATGGGGTACATCATCAACGGAGTCAATACGCTGTTTTCCCGGTTTTGCATGGTTGATTTTGAAACGGGCATGTACCAGTATCTGGCGGGGACGGAGCCGGAGGGCAACCGGCTTGCGTTAAGCGGCCGCTATGAAGAGTTTGCAAAATATCTCTGCTCGATTCTTGCCAGGGAGCAGGAACGCGGGGAGCATGCCGAGAGGATTTCCACGGAAGCCATTATAGAGGGGATGGAACATCAGAACGATTTGCGTTTTGAACGTCTCGTCACCAGAAACGGTCAGACGGAATGGGAGCATATGAATATTATCTGCCTGGAACGCAAGGGTGGAAAAGCCGCCAAGGTCTTGTTCATCCGGCAGAATATCACCGAGACAAAAGAGCGCGAGCAGCGCATTCAGGCGGAAATTTCTCTTGCGAACCGCAAAGAACGCCAGTACCGGATTGCGATTACTTCCAACGCGCTTTGTACGTTTGATTTTAATTTGACCAAGGATTTGATTGCCGACGACGTAATCCGGACCATCCGGGGACACCGCTTTTCCATTATTGAAAAGGCCGGCCTGAAAGCGCCCTGTAAGGCTTCCGAATGGATGAAAAGATGGGAGAGCTTTGTTTCCGACGAATCTCTGGAGGATTACAGAAGCATCGTGAATTTCGAGCATCTGAAAGAATGTTTTGAACGAGGAGAGGCGGAAGTTGTCGCAGAATACTGGGATGAGGATCTGGCGGGAGAAAAAATCTGCGTTCGCCAGTCGTTTATTATGACGTGCGACTATGATACGGGCGATATTATGGTTATGGTAGTGACGAAAGACATTACAGGA
>CATOKN010000205.1 GCA_951800425.1 uncultured Lachnospiraceae bacterium | reverse complement strand
CCTTATTTTCGGCAAAACCGTCCTCGCGAAGCGTAAAATTTTCGGCTTCTTTCCTTGTATTAAGGACAAATGTTCCATCCGGTGAGGACCATCCGCGAATCCCCTCCACTTCGGGATGGGAATCGTTTCCAATAATTACAATCTGGTATCCCTTTTTGCTGTACTCCTCCACATATCTGTGAATTTTCAGAACAAAAGGGCATGTTGCGTCCACAATCTGAAATCCTTCTTTTTGAATGGCCTCGTACGTAGCTTTCGAAACTCCGTGGGAACGGATAATCATCGTTCCTTTCGGAATGCTTTTCAGCTCTTCTATGCTGTTTACGGCATGCACCCCTTTGTTTTCCAGATCGGACACAACTTCTTCGTTATGGATGATTGGCCCAAACGTATATACCGGCACATCGCTTTTCGAAGCCTCCTCGTATACTTTATCCACCGCGCGTTTTACGCCAAAACAAAATCCCGCGCTTTTTGCCAGGGTTATTTGCATGTCAGTTCCTTTCCCGGCAGATGGAGCGAATTTTTTCAACAACCTCTTCTACCGTCATATCCGAAGAATCCAGACATACGGCGTCTTTCGCCTGTCTTAACGGCGATTCTTCTCTGTGCATATCGCGGTAATCCCGCGCTTCAATATCTTCCTGAATCGCCGCCAGATCGCATGCTTCCCCTTTTGCCCGCAATTCATCATATCGGCGCTTAGCACGGGTATTTGCGCTTGCAGTCAGATAAATTTTTACTTCCGCGTCCGGAAGCACGCAGGTTCCAATGTCTCTTCCATCCATAATGACGTCTGCGTCTGCCGCCAGCTTTTGCTGAAGAGCTACCAGCTTTTTGCGGACTTTTGGGTATACGCTCGTGGAAGAAGCCATATTTCCCACTTCTTCACTGCGTATTTTTCCATTGACATTCTCGCCGTTTAACAATACCTGTTGTTCCCCGTCCTGATAACGAATGGAAATATCCACGGCTTCGCTTGCCCGCGAAATTTCCTCCTCATCAGACGCGTCCATCTGATGCTTAAGAAAGTAAAGCGCCATGGCCCTGTACATCGCGCCTGTGTCCACATAGATAAATCCCAGTTCCTTTGCCAGCCTTTTAGCTATCGTGCTTTTTCCCGCGCCCGCAGGTCCGTCGATTGCAATATTCATCCCTGTCTGTTCTCCTTTTATTCTATGCTGCTTCCTGCAAGATACCCGGTCGACCAGGCAATCTGCAGGTTAAATCCTCCTGTCAGAGCGTCCAAATCCAAAACTTCTCCCGCGAAAAAAAGCCCCTCTGTCCGTTTGGATTCCATCGTGGAAGGATTTACGTCTTTTACGGAAATTCCTCCTTTTGTTATAATCGCCTCATCAAAATCACGCGTACCCGTCAGCGTAACAGGAAACGCTTTCAGCGTTAAAATAATGCGCTTTCTCTCTTCTTTTGTTATCTCAAGCGCCTTTTTTTCCGGAGAAATCCCGGAAAGCTCAAGAAACGCCGGAATCATTTTGGCCGGAAGCAAACCGCCCAGAAAATTTTTGTACTGCTTTTTCCCATTTTCTTCAAATTCGCGCAGCAGTCTTGCATCCAGCTTTTCTTCGCTTAAAGCCGGCTTTAAATCAATTTTCATATCCAGCGTTTTGTTTTCTAATTCTTTGCTGACAAAGCTGCTTGCGCTTAAAATCAAAGGTCCGCTGACGCCAAAATGGGTAAACAGCATTTCGCCAAAATCCTGATACAGAACTTTTTTTCCCTTAAAAACAGAAATGCTTACATTTTTCAGGGAAAGCCCCTGCATCTTACGGACGTATGGTTCCCGCGCCGTCAAAGGCACCAGGGAAGGCCGTGGCTTTGTGACCGTATGCCCGCATGCGCGCGCAAACGCATAGCCGTCTCCCGTAGAACCCGTACTCTGATAGGACAAGCCTCCCGTTGCAAGCACGACTGCGTCTGCAAATTCCTTTTTCCCTCCCGAAAGAAAGACTCCGCGGCATCGCCCGTTTTCGGTAATCAATCCTTCCGTCCGGACAGACAGCCGGATTTCCACGCCCGCTTTCATTAACGCGCGCTTTAACCCCGCTATGACGTCGGAAGAATGATCCGATGCGGGGAATACCCGGTTTCCGCGTTCCGTTTTTAGTTTTACGCCGTTTGTCTCAAAAAAATGCATCACGCGTTCGTTGTCGCACGCATAAAACGCGCTGTATAAAAATTTCCGATTCGTCGCCACATGCTCAAACAGTGTTTCCATATCCGAAGCATTGGTCAGGTTGCATCTGCCTTTGCCCGTTATAAACAGCTTCTTTCCAAGCTTTTCATTTTTTTCCAGCAATAAAACGGAATGTCCTTTTTCAGCCGCGGCAATCGCCGCAAACATTCCTGCCGGACCTCCGCCAATCACAATTACTTTTTTCACTTCGTATCTCCAATGCCTTTCCCTGTCTTTATCGGACAAAGCCGTACGTTTCATAATAGCAGATTATTTAAAAGGAAACAAGGTTGATCCGGAGTCCTCAGGAAAAAAAGTTTTCCTCTGTCAGGAATGTTCCTACTTTTTCCACTGTGCCAGTCATAAAAATACATCCGCTTTCGTCTATTTCGATCAGCAGCTCTCCTCCCGGCATTTCCACAGCCACCCTGCGATCCGAAACTCCCATCCGAAAAGCCGCCGCTGCCGCCGCGCATGCGCCTGTGCCAGAAGCTAAAGTATAACCTGAGCCACGTTCGTAAATTTCGATCTTCAGTCTGTTTCTCTCTTTAACTTTACATAACTGCAAATTCATCCGTTCCGGAAAGCAAGAAGCATTTTCCACGTACGGGCCAAGCGTTTTCGCCTTTTTACAGGAAACGTCTTCTGTCATAATGACGCAGTTTGGATTCCCCACAGACAGACACGTCGCATTATAAAGCGTACCGTCAAACATCAGCGGGGTATTTATCACTTCATGCAAAAAGCCGTCTGCGGGAATGGAAGCAGCCATAAAATCAGCTTTTCCCATATTGACCCGCATACGGCTCCCCTCTTCATCCAAAAATTCTATCTCCACTTCTTTTGCTTTTGTCAGCAATTGAAATTTTCGTTCTGTGACATAATGAAAATCTCTCAGGTATTTTGCAAAAATCCTTACGCCGTTTCCGCTCCCCTGCGCTTCGCTGCCATCCGAATTGTAAATCAGAACTTTGATCTTTCCATGTTCAAACAAAGGACCGTACAAAATTCCGTCCGCTCCCACTCCAAAATTTCTTCGGCAAAGCATTGCGATGCTCCGCTCCTGCAGCGAAATCTGATTTTTATTCGGATCCAACACCAAATAATCGTTTCCAAGGCCATGATACTTATGCATGACAATCGTACCCATGCGGTTTCCTCCGCATTTTCGTTTTCTTGCTTTATTGTATGCAGTTTACTGCAATTCTTTCATGGACTCAAACAAATCGCTTTTCTGTTCTCCCAGTATTTTTTCAATCTGTTCTTTTGTCACCGGATCCTCCACGCTTACTGTGCCATACTGGGAAGACGGCACATGGGAATATCTTTCATCCGCTTCAAACACTTTTTCTTTCTCCGTTTTTTTATTTTCCGCAGAACTCTCCGCCTCTTTGGAAAGAAGTCCCAAAGCTTCCATTTCCTCCCTGGTCATGTAGTGGACATTGTATCCTTTGACAATGCTTCTTGCACATTTTTCCCTGAAATTTCTTTCATCAATTAAATCTTTCATTTTTATATCCCTCATTCCATAATTTGTTTTCGTGAATAAAAAAAGCCAAAAGTGAGAATGATTTTTATATACTACTTTAAGAAACTGGAGGTCTTCTCATGGCTGTCTACAAAGTCGAAATCTGCGGTGTCAACACCTCAAAACTCCCCATTCTTGGCGAAAAAGAAAAAGAAGAATTATTTAAAAAAATCAAAGCCGGCGACGCTGCCGCCAGAGAAACATACATCAAAGGCAATCTCAGGCTCGTGTTAAGCGTAATCAAACGCTTCTCCGGCAATAACGAAAACGTAGACGATTTGTTTCAGATCGGCTGCATCGGCCTGATCAAATCCATTGATAATTTTGACGATACCATCGGCGTAAAATTTTCCACTTATGCCGTTCCAATGATTATTGGAGAAATCCGACGCTATCTGCGCGACAACGCCTCTTCTATCCGGGTAAGCCGCTCTCTGCGCGATACCGCCTACAAAGCCATCCACGCAAGAGAAGAGCTTTCTAAAACCTCTTTTAAAGAACCTACCATACAGGATATTGCCGACTCTACCGGAATTCCGAAAGAAGAGCTGGCATTTGCTCTTGACGCCATTCAAAGTCCGCTTTCTCTTTATGATCCGGTCTATACCGACGGAGGCGACACCCTCTACGTCATGGATCAGGTAAAAGACAAGAAAAACAAAGAAGAAAACTGGATTGAAAGCATCTCCGTAGGCGACGCCATGAAG
>CATOKN010000204.1 GCA_951800425.1 uncultured Lachnospiraceae bacterium | reverse complement strand
TATGTGTTTATACCTATGCAGCGCGGGATCAATTACGTAGGGCGGTGGATTTCGGATAAAACGGACAACCTGAAAGATTTGAAAGACGTAATGGAAGAAAATGCAAAGCTGAAAACCCAGGTAGACGAGCTGACGTCCGAATTAAATACCATCAAGCTGGAACAATACGAACTGAACAATCTGCGCGAGCTTCTGGATCTGGACAAAAAATATCCCAGTTATGAAAAAGTCGCGGCAAACGTCATTGGAAAAGACGCTGGCAACTGGTTTTCCATTTTTATAATTGACAAAGGATCTAAAAATGGCATTGAAACCGATATGAACGTCATAGCCGGAAGCGGACTGGTTGGAATCGTTACGGACGTAGGTCCCAATTATGCCAAAGTGCGTTCCATTATTGACGACGTAAGCAAAGTCAGCAGCATGGTTTTGACAACGTCCGACCGCTGCATCGTGCATGGAGACCTGCAGGAGATGAACGCCAACCAGAATATTCTGCTTACGGATCTGAAAGATTCCGATCACGAAGCAAATATCGGCGATCCTGTCGTTACGTCCAACATCAGCGATAAATATCTGCAGGGAATTTTAGTTGGTTACATCAGTACTCTGGATATGGATTCCAACAACCTGACAAAATCAGGAACCGTTACGCCCGCAGTTGATTTTGAACATCTCGAAGAAGTGCTTGTCATATTGGACAAGAAAGAATCAGGGAAAGAAGAATAGCGGAGGATGGAATGAAACGTAAGATTACTGTCGCGATAATTGTTATCATTTGTTTTGTACTGCAGTGTACGTTGTTTAAAGCGCTTTCCATTGCTTCGATTTCTCCAAATCTGCTCATTATTGTCACATCATCGTTTGGATTTATGCGCGGAAAAAAGGACGGCCTTTTGGTCGGTTTCTTCTGTGGGATTTTGATCGATATATTTTATGGCGGGACAATTGGATTTTATGCAATGATTTATATGTATCTTGGATATGTCAACGGCATGTTTCGAAAGATTTTTTTCCCGGAGGAAATTAAGCTTCCGATGATACTGATTACGGCGAGCGATTTTATCTGCAGTCTGCTGGTTTATTTTTTTCAGTTTTTGTTCCGCGGCAGGTTTTCGTTTCCCTATTACATGATTCATATTATTATACCGGAACTTGTTTACACGATTATGGTCACGGTTTTTGTGTATTTTATTCTGTTAAAAATCAATCAAAAGCTGGAGGCCCAGGAAAGAAGGAGCGCTGGTAAATTTGTTTGATAATGTCAGAGAATTTTTTATAAATTTTTTCAAATCCAGGCTGTTTGTGCTGACAATTGCCATGTTTGCTCTGTTTGGAGTCCTTTTTCAGAGAGTATTTGTGCTTCAGATTGTAAATGGAGAAGAATATTTAAACAACTATACCCTGAAAATTGAAAAAGAACGGGAACTGAAAAGTACGCGGGGCAATATTTATGACAGAAACGGCAAGCTTTTGGCTTATAACGAGCTTGCCTATTCGATTACCATTGAAGACAATGGAAGTTATGAATCTTCAGAAGATAAAAACAATTCTATCAATCACGTGCTGGCGCAGATTTTTCAAACGCTGGATGAAAACGGCGATTCTATCGACAACAGCTTTGAAATTTCACTGGAAGAGAACGGCAGTTATTCTTTCAATGTGGAAGACAAAGCTTTGCAGCGATTTCTTGCCGACGTTTACGGCCATTCCAAAATTGATGATCTGGCATACAATAAAAAGCTTGGGTACAATGAGGGAGAAGCATCCGCAAAGCAGGTAATGGAATATCTGATGGCCAAAGAGAAGTTTGGCATTGAGGGAAATTATGACGGTTTTATGGCTTACCGCATTGCAGTCATCCGTTATGCCATGTCGAAAAACGGCTTTCAGAAATATATTTCCACGACAATCGCTACGGACGTTTGCGAAGAAACCATTGCCTATATCAGTGAAAACGCAGATGTTTTACAGGGCGTTGAAGTTGCAGGCACCACGCTCAGAAAATACGTGGACAGCAAATATTTTGCGCAGATTATCGGATACACCGGCAATATCTCTCAGGAAGAATACGATGAGCTTTCCAAAGAAAGCAAAGAATATTCCCTGACGGACGTCATAGGAAAATCCGGCATCGAGCAATACCTTGATTATACGCTTCGAGGAAAAAAAGGCACGGAAACCGTGTATGTGGATAATCTGGGCAAGGTTGTGGAAACGAAAGAGCGCATCGAGCCTTCGGCCGGAAACAATGCTTATTTGTCGATAGACGCAGATCTGACAAAGGTTACGTATGATCTGCTGGAAATGGAAATTGCCGGTATTCTGTACGACAGCATCAAAAACGTAAAAAATTATGATTCTTCCAAAGTAACCAGCGCGTCTGATGTGATTACTCCAATTGACGACGTTTACTTTGCCTTAATTCAGAACAATATTTTAGATATGGCGCGTTTTTCCAGTGAAAATGCCAGCGCAACGGAACAGGAGGTCTTTTCTTCTTTCGTAGCCAAGCAGGCCGGCGTTCTGGCTGAAATTCAGGCCGGACTTGTTTCGGAAACGCCGCTTCCTTTTGGAACTCTGGACAGTGAAAATAAAGATTACATTACTTTCATCGTTAAAATGCTAAAAGAAAACGGCATTCTTGCAGAAGAAAAAATTGATACGGAGGATCCGGCATATGTCCAGTGGGCAAATGGAAACAGCAGTTTAAAAGAGTATCTGAATTATGCAATTGCGAAAAACTGGATTGACATCACCCGTTTTTCCGTCAGCGACAAATATTCGGATTCCAATGAAATTTATTCTGCTTTGCTGGCCTATATTCAGGAAGAGCTTTCCAAAGACAATAAATTTTCCAAAATCATATTTAAATATATGATTCACCAGAATTTAATCAGCGGATCGCAGCTTTGTCTCCTTCTTTATGATCAGGGCGTTTTAAAACGGGACGAGGAACAGATTACGGCATTGACAACCGGCTCCATATCTGCCTATAATTTCATACGGGAAAAAATTAAAAATCTCGAAATTACTCCGGCGCAGCTTGCGCTCGATCCCTGTACCGGATCCTGCGTGATTACCGATGTAAAAACAGGCGAGATTTTAGCGCTTGTTTCTTATCCGGGCTACGACAACAACCGTCTGGCAAACACCATGGATTCCGCATACTGGGCAAGTCTTTTAGACGACCGCTCCAAGCCGTTGTTTAATTATGCGACACAGGAACAGACGGCTCCCGGATCCACATTCAAAATGATGGCTGCTACGGCTGGTTTTGCAGAAAACGTCATTGATACGGAAATTCAAATCAAAGACGAAGGAAGATTTACGCGGCTGGAAGAAAAAGGTCCGAAATGCTGGATTTATCCTGCCTCGAACCATGGTTTGATCAATGTAGCCGAAGCCATTCGGGATTCGTGCAACTATTATTTCTATGAAACGGGCTACCGGCTGAGTTTAAACGGCAGCGTATACAATGAGAAAAAAGGCATCGCGACAATTCAGAAATATGCCGCCATGTACGGCCTGAATGAAACGACGGGCATTGAAATACCGGAATACGCTCCTCAGGTAGCGAACGAATACCCGATTACGGCATCCATCGGACAGAGTAATCACAACTATACGACGACGCAGCTTGCAAGATACGTGACAGCAGTTGCCAATAAAGGAACGGTTTATCAGCAGACGCTGTTAAAAGAAGTCAGAGATCCCAATAACGAAACTGTGCTGGAAAGCTATGCGCCTACGGTGAAAAATCAGATTGACGTTTTAAATCCCTCGCAATGGGATTCCATTCACTCGGGAATGCGCATGATGGTAGAAAATTCCGACAGCTTTAAAGATTTCCCCGTGCCGGTAGCCGGAAAAACAGGAACGGCACAGCAGGTAACAAACCGGCCCAACCATGCTCTGTTTGTCGGCTTTGCCCCCTATAACAATCCGCTGATTTCCATTGCGACCAGGATTGCATACGGTTACACTTCGCACAATGCAACCGACATATCCCGGGACATTCTGTCTTATTGTTTTAAAGTAGAAGATACGGAAAAGCTGGTAAACGGAAAGGCAAAAGACGTCAACGGAGGATCCAACACAGTAACAGACTAGACAGTTTTATCAATGCAGCAAACAAAAAGCAACAGGAGGAATAGTATGTCACAGCCGGTGATTATAAAAAGCAATCGATATGGCCTGAATCTTATTTTAGATCCCAGTCTCCCGTTTCAGGAGCTATTGGGCCATATTGCAGATAAGTTTTTAGAATCTGAAAAATTCTTCAAAAATGCCCGTATCGCGATTTCTTTTGACGGACGCGAGCTTTCGCGGGAAGAAGAATACCAGATTTTAGACGCCATATCCCAAAAGACAAGCATTCACGTCGTATGCGTCATTGACAATGACGAAATGCGTGAACAGTATACCAAG
>CATOKN010000203.1 GCA_951800425.1 uncultured Lachnospiraceae bacterium | reverse complement strand
CGCCAAGGCCGCAGAAGCTGTTGTCGGAGGGCGACGTGTATTATATGGAGTTTGCCGTAGACGAACAGGCTTACAGGGATTACAAAGAACTGCTTGGCGCGGCGGGCGATAAGGTTTCCAATTATAAATTTAATGAGTTTGAGGAAGTAAGAAAACGAAAGGCAAAACTTCAGGTGGAAGAAAAAGAAGAGCCGCTTGGCGAGCTTTGCAGCCGCATGGAGGATATGTCAGATAAAATGCTTGCAGAACTTGCAGATAAAATAGAAGAGGGTTTTTATCCGGCGCAAAGCGTCAGGAAGTTTGAACAGGCCGTACAGAATGAAGCAAACAGGCGGCGTATGAAAAAGTCTGTGGCGAAAGCGGACGAAGCTGCCAGAATGACGAAACAGTCCGCCGACAGCATTCGCATGCCCGCAGAAGAGAGAAAGCCAGACGCCATATTCCGGATGCAGGCCAGGGCAGCCGCTCCTGAGACGGGCATTGGCGCGGCGGAAAACAGCGCAAAAGGGGAAGAGGCCTTTCATGGGCAAAAACGGCAGGCGATTCCATCCTCCAGGCGGGAAGCGGCAAAGAAAAGGTATGAAGCAAAGTGCAGCGTTTTGGATCGGCTTTCTTCTGCGCAGATTGCAGAATTGAGACAGGAGCTGAAGCGGGATAAAAGCTTATATGAGGAAGAAAAGGAGCCTTTTTATCAGGCGCTTGAAAAAAAGGAAAAGAAAAAGAAGCAGGAGCGCATGTTAAGTCTTTCGTCAGGATGTATGGGGCAAAGCTATGCGAAAGTTCGTCGGGCGGCGGAGGAAATTGAAAAAATTGATTTGCCCATGGATGAAAAGACGTCTGTGCTGAAAGCTCTTTATGCGGAAAAGAAAAGGCAGGGGGAGGCAGAAGCCGCGTCGTTGATTCAGAAGATGCCAAAGAGACTGGACTTAAAGCAGTATCATGAATATCTGGAAAAATTAAAAGGATACCCGGAAGTAAATCTTGCCCCTTATGAAGAGATTTTGGACGAACGGAAAAAACAGGCGCAGAAACAGGAAATTTCAAATATGATCAGCCATGCAAGAATGACCGACCGGCAGGGATTGACGGATTTGGTCGACAGGCTGAAAGGAAAGAACTTTGAAGAGGAGCTGCTGCTTCCATATCTGGAGAAGCTGGAAGATAAAATCAGGGCGATGGATGAAGATGCGATTGCAAAAATCTGTGGAAATCCAAGGATGACGGCAGAGGAAGTGACAGAAGCTTATGAAAAAATAGAATCCGGGGATTTTTTGCCGGAGCTTAAAACGAACGCATTGAACATGTTAAAGAAAAGGCTTCAAAAGCTGAAAACAGAAGAATGCGATTTATTGGTAGAGAAATTCAAAAGGGATTTGGACGGAAGAATCAAAGAAAACGACAGACACCATTTTTATCCGGCAAAGCGCATGATGACGGGGGAAGCAAAGCCAGAGGAATGCAAGGTGATTCAATATGCTCTGGATACGTATGGAACGACGCGCGGAATGTTTGAATATCCGATTCTTGTGATGGATACCTCCAGAGACCGTTCCGGTAAGGAGGGCGTGATTTTAACGCCGGAGCATTTGTTTTACCGGACGATGATGAATGCGTTTGTACTGTCAATTGGAGATATAAAAAGGATTTATGCCCAGACCGGTCTGCTTCATACCGGACTTTTTGCAGAGAGGCGGGACGGGACGAAAATTAAGCTTCCCTATGCGGTGGACCGCAAAGAGATTGTAGCGTGGGGCAATTGTCTGGAAGAATTTATACATTATCTTCAGGAGAAGCCGGATTCCAGAAACGTGACATATCTTGCAAAAGAAAAGCATGAAACAATCTGCTGTTTCCGATGCGGGTACACTTATAAAGGAGACGGCGTTTGCCCGAAGTGCGGCTATAAGAGCAATCAGTAAGGAGTTTTGGATGAAAAGAGTATTTTTGATTGTGCTTGACAGTGTGGGAATCGGAGAACTGCCGGATGCGGCAGAATATGGAGACGCGGGCAGCAATACGCTTCTGGCAGTTTCCAAAAGCCGGTATTTTTCCATGCCAAATATGCGAAAGCTTGGATTATTCAATATTGACGGAGTCAATATCGGGGCGAGAGAGCCGCATCCGGCGGGTTCTTTTGCACGTATGGAGGAGTTGTCCAAAGGAAAAGATACGACGATTGGGCATTGGGAAATTGCGGGAATTGTATCGCAGACGCCGCTGCCCGTTTATCCCAACGGGTTTCCGTCAGAGCTGATAAAGGAGTTTGAACGCAGGATAAATCGTAAAACGCTGTGCAATCGGCCGTATTCCGGAACAGAAGTAATCCGGGATTATGGAAAAGAGCATCTGGATACGGGAGATTTGATTGTTTACACTTCTGCGGATTCCGTATTTCAGGTGGCGGCGCACGAGGATGTTGTTCCTTTGGAAACCCTGTATGAATATTGCAGAATTGCAAGAGAATTGCTCCAGGGAGAGCGCGGCGTGGGACGCGTCATAGCAAGGCCGTTTGTCGGGGAGACGGGACATTTTGAAAGAACGGCGGGACGTCATGATTTTTCTTTGGAGCCGCCGGGGGTTACGATGCTGGATCAGCTGGCAGAGGCCGGTTATGATGTGATTTCCATTGGCAAAATTGTAGATATATTTGCGGGCCGCGGCATTACAAAATTTCAGAGGACGTCTGGCAATGAAGAGGGGATTGCGAAGACGCTCTCTTGTATGGAACAGGATTTTGAGGGCCTTTGCTTTACAAATCTGGTAGATTACGACATGCTTTACGGACATCGGAACGACGTGGACGGCTATGCAAAAGCGCTGTCTTATTTTGACTCGAAGATTCCGGAATTTCTGGCGCGCATGAGAAAAGACGACGTCTTTATGATTACGGCGGATCATGGCTGCGATCCAAGCACGCCCTCTACGGATCATTCAAGAGAATATACGCCGTTTCTTATGGTGGGAGGCGACGTATGTCCAGGTAAAAATTTTGGCACGCGGAAAGGGTTTTGCGATATTGCGGCGACGATTCTGCACAGGTTTGACATTTCGCCAAAGTGTCAGGGAAGCTTTATGGAATAAAGGATAAGGACGGATAAAAGGATGAAAAAAATACTGGTAGTTGTGGATATGCAGAACGATTTTATAGACGGTTCCCTTGGGACGAAAGAGGCGGAGGAAATTGTTGACCGCGCCGTTTCAAAAATCAGAGAGTTTCGCGGAGAAATTATTGCTACGATGGATACCCATGGACAGGATTATTTACGGACGGCGGAGGGAAGAAAGCTTCCCGTTTTGCATTGCGTCAAGCTGACGCGGGGATGGCTGTTACATGAAAATATATTAAAGGCTTTGGAGGGAAAAGACTACCGGCTGCTTGAAAAAAAGACGTTTGGTTCTGTCAGACTGGTAAAAGTCATTCGTAAATTGAGAAAAAAAGAAGAACTTGAAGTCGAACTGATCGGATTATGCACGGATATTTGCGTGGTATCCAACGCCCTTTTATTAAAAGCTCATTTTCCGGAGATGAAAATTTCAGTGGACGCATCCTGCTGCGCCGGCGTGACGCCGCAATCGCATCAGGCGGCGATTGAGACGATGCGGATGTGCCAGATTGACATGATATAGGAGGTTTTTGTGAAAAAGTATTTCCATTATCAAAAAGACGGGTTATAATGGAAGTACTGCAAAATATAAAAATTTTAAGGAGGTAATTTCGAATGGCAAGATTTACGTTACCCCGTGATTTATATCACGGCAAAGGCTCTTTGGAGGCATTGAAATCATTTCAGGGAAAGAAAGCCGTTATCTGTGTTGGCGGCGGTTCTATGAAACGCTTCGGATTTTTGGACAAAGCAAAAGATTATCTGAAAGAAGCGGGCATGGAAGTTGAAATTATTGAAGGCATTGAGCCGGATCCGTCTGTGGAGACTGTGATGAAAGGCGCGCAGGTTATGCTGGAATTTGAGCCGGACTGGATTATCGCCATGGGCGGAGGATCCCCAATTGACGCGGCGAAAGCAATGTGGATCAAATACGAATATCCGGAGATTACGTTTGAGGATATGTGTAAGGTATTTGGCATTCCAAGTTTAAGAAAGAAAGCGCATTTTTGCGCAATTTCATCCACATCCGGCACGGCAACGGAAGTAACGGCATTTTCCATTATTACCGATTATGCAAAAGGCATCAAATATCCGATTGCGGACTTTGAAATTACGCCGGATGTTGCGATAGTAGATCCGGATCTTGCGGAAACGATGCCGCAGAAATTAGTGGCCCATACGGGAATGGACGCAATGACGCATGCGGTAGAAGCTTATGTTTCCACGGCAAACTGCGATTTTACGGATCCGCTTGCGCTGCATGCAATTAAAATGATTCAGAGCGACCTTGTAGATTCCTACAACGGCGACATGGCAAAGAGATCTTCTATGC
>CATOKN010000202.1 GCA_951800425.1 uncultured Lachnospiraceae bacterium | reverse complement strand
GGGAGTAGCAGTTCTGCAATTTTTGCAGGATTTTTTCTTGGGAAAGGCCGTCGGCGTGATGGTCTGAAATAAATATGCGTATGCCTTCTTTCAGGCCTGCTTTTTTTCCGTCGTTATAGCTGATTTCGCGTTCGTTTTTCAGATGCTTTTCTTCATCGTATTCAAATATACTCATTTCGATCGCCTCCGATTTGTTTTTCAGCAGGAAATCTGACAAAATGCCGTTTTGTATGCAGAAATCCACCGCCTGGCCGACGAAGTGCGTTTGGCGCGCGGTTCGATTGTTTTTTTTCTGTTTTTCATTTGTCCTCCTTTTGTGGGAGAACATGATTCAGATTCTCCCGCTTTTTATGATTTGGGTTGGAGTAAAAGCATGGATTTTCTGAATTGTGAAATAGCCTTTCGGCGTTGTTTTAGAATAAACAGAGAGATATGGTTGAAAGAAAATATGCTTTTTCTGATCGTAGCATAAAACAGGCGGAATGGCAACTGTCTATAAGGGAAAGACATGATTTGTTTTATGGCTGTTTCAGAAATCTCACAAAGGCGCCTCCATAAAAACAGCGATGCATTCTGAAATCATGCAAATATTGGATTGTGAAATAAAACATGCAATGGTATAATTGCTCTGTCAGAGAAAAAAATAGATAAAGGATAAGGCGGATGTTATTAAAAATTTTATTGGTTTATCTGTGCGTCATGAATCTTGCGGGGCTGGCTGTGATGGGAATAGATAAGAGCAAAGCGAAGCGCCGCGTTTGGAGAATTCCGGAGGCAACCTTGTTCTGGATAAGCTTTTTGGGAGGCAGCATCGGAACGTGGGCGGGGATGTATTTATTTCGCCACAAAACAAAACATGGGCGTTTTGTAGTAGGAATGCCTCTGATTTGTATGTTTCATCTCTTGCTGGCGGGATATACGTATCACAGATTTTTTTTATAATCAGAGACGCATACGATTAAGACAGGATTTGAAACGGAGAATATTCATAAAACGAAGTTGTGAAAGGAGAATCATTATGCTGGAAGTTGGAACAAAAGCGCCGGATTTTACGCTGCCGGATCAAAATGGGGAAATGCATTCCCTGAAGGATTACCGTGGGAAGAAAGTGATTCTTTATTTTTACCCAAAAGACAATACGCCCGGATGTACGAAACAGGCGTGCGGATTTTCCGAGAGATCCAAACAGTTTCTGGAAAAGGGAGCGGTTGTTCTTGGGGTGAGCAAAGACAGCGTCGCTTCACATAAAAGATTTGAGGAAAAGCAGGGATTAAATATCACGTTGCTTTCCGATACGGAGCGCAAAGTAATAGAAGCTTATGACGTATGGAAAGAAAAGAAGACGTATGGAAAACTTTCTATGGGAGTAGTAAGGACGACTTATCTCATAGACGAGGAGGGATGGATCCGAATGGCAAATGGCAAAGTAAAAGCTGCGGAGGATCCGGAACATATGCTGGGTGAATTGGAATGAAAATTATCCTGTCACCGGCAAAAAGGATGAAACAGGATGTCGATACGCTTGCATTTTCTGGCCTGCCGGTATTTACGGAGCAGACAAAAGAGATTCTTATGTGGCTTCAATCAAAGTCATATGAGGAGTTAAAGGATTTATGGAAATGCAACGACAAAATCGCCGGGCAAAACGTCGACAGATTAAAAGTCATGGATTTAAACAAAAACCTGACGCCCGCCGTGCTTTCTTACGAGGGCATTGCTTATCAATATATGGCCCCGGCTGTATTTGAGGACGCCCAGCTTTCTTATATTGAGCGGCATTTGAGGATACTTTCCGCATTTTACGGCGTTTTAAAGCCGATGGACGGAGTGACGCCGTATCGGCTGGAAATGCAGGCGAAAGCGCAGATTTTAGGATGCAAAGACTTATATGAGTTTTGGGGAGACAGGATTTACCGGGAAGTATGCGATGCATCCGGCGTGATTATCAACTTAGCGTCGAAAGAATATGCGAAATGCATAGAAAAGTATCTGACGCCGGAGGATACGTTTATCACCTGTGTATTTGGCGAAATAGTCAAGGATAAGTTTGTGACAAAAGGCACCTATGCAAAGATGGCAAGAGGCGAGATGGTGCGTTTTATGGCGGAGAATCAGATTGAGGATCCGAAAGATTTGAAATTGTTTGACAGATTACATTATAAATACAGAGCGGATTTGTCTCTGGAACATCAGTATGTTTTTGAACGGGATCCGGATCTGTGCTTACATAAGATGAAATGACGCATCCCTGAATTGGGTTCAGGGATGTTCTTATAAGGGGAAGAGTATCTTTGACGATAAAATAATTGAAAAATCTAATAAAACAGGTTATAATAAATATAAAAGATTAAGATCAGGGAAAGTATTAACAGAAGAGAAAGCCATGTGAAGAGAGGAATGTGAAAATATGAGTTTGGAGCGCCGGGGATTGTATCAGTCAGTATTCAAAAATATTGGGGGGGGGTGTAAAGCTTAACCTCTTATTTTTTATGAGGCGTTTTGGCTTTACAAATAGAAATTTATTTTTCCATCGCGGTTTTCGGGCAAGAGATTGCCCGAAAACCGCGATGGATTTTTTGTTTTTGAGAGAAAGCATTAATAAATAGCAAAGCGGTGTCTATGCTGATATAGTTTTCTATATGAACTGTGCGAGACAGAAGTACATGACAGGGGAGTTCAAAAATTGACGGAAAAATTTATAAAAAATAAATCAGAGTGACAGAACGTGTCACCTCCGTTTGATATAATGCTCCTATCATGGGAGGAAGCAGAGATGAAAGGTGACAAAATAAGTCGCGTATTGCAAATATATGCGAAGCTTGCTGACGGCTATGTGATTAACAAGGCGGAGGAAGCGCAAAGATATGGAGTAAATGAGCGTAGTATCCAGAGAGATATTGACGATATCAGGAATTTTCTTGATCTTGACTCAGAGAGAACGGGTATCATTAACACAGTAGTGTATGATCGGTTTGGTAAAGGCTACAAACTTGAGACGCTATATAAGCTGAGACTGAAAAACAGTGAGATACTGGCGCTCTGTAAGATATTGCTTGACAGCAGGGCGTTTACCAAGGCAGAGATGGTAGAGATGCTGGATAAGTTGATAACCTGTTGCATTCCGAAAAGTAATCAGAAGCTTGTGAAAGACTTGATTAGCAATGAGGAATTCCACTATGTAGAGCCAAGGCACAAGTCAGTGTTTATTGATATGATGTGGGATATTGGGCAGGCTGTCCGGGAATCCAGGTACATTAAAATGGATTATCTGCGGATGAAAGATAAGGAAATTGTCCAAAGAAAGGTAAAACCGGTAGCCATAATGTTTTCTGAGTATTATTTCTATCTCACGGCTTTTATTGATGATAATGAAGTTAAAAAAAATTTCGACGTATTGAATGATTCTTTTCCGACGATTTACCGGATTGACCGGATAAAAAAACTGACGGTTATGGATGAGAGGTTTTATATACCATACAGCAGTCGGTTTGAGGAGGGTGAATTTCGGAAACGAATACAATTTATGTACGGAGGGAAGCTGCAAAGGGTTACTTTTAAATACAGTGGAACAGATGTGGACGCAGTTTTGGACAGGCTTCCTACAGCTAAGATTCTTGATGAAGAAGATGGGGAATATACGATTAGCGCGGAGGTTTTCGGAAAAGGGATCGATATGTGGATTAGAAGTCAGGGAGAACATATTAGAGTCCTTAATTCAGAAGGAGAGTGTGCTGTTGAAAAAGAACGGGAAACGCTACAGAACATTAAAAAAAGCAAAGGAACTGAAACAGAGAAATCAAATTGCAGAGTACAGGATTATAGATCAGGAGGTGGGAGAAATTAATACTGCTTCTTTATCCGTTGCACAGATTGTACCTGATAATCTGATTGTGCAAGAGAAAGATGAGCTAAAAAGAGAATATTTGAGCCGACTGAATTCGTATGTTCGCGCAGGACAGTGGAACAAAAGGAAATTTGAGAAATCTGAGCTGCAGGCATACGAAAAAATAGTTATGAAGCCTCGTGAAATTAAGGAAGTGCATAATATATCATTTTATAAATACTTCCTGGTATTGGATGTAATCCAGGTGTTGGGATATGAAGTAAAATCTCGCGAAAATGACAGACTGGCATCTATGAAAGAAAAGCTTATAGCGGATTTTGAGGGTGAAGTGGACGAGTCTCTTGTTGATAGAATTATAGGGGCTTTCAAAGGGAAAGGACAGGATAAATACAAAAAAATAATAGCGCTTATTAGAAGTAAGAAGTTAGAAAATGAAGCAGATTATATTAAGCTGATGCTCAGGAATGTCCGGTTTAAGGAAACAAAGCCTGTCGGTGTTATTGTTACCGCTACGATGAGCGCAGGCAAATCGGCATTTATTAATTCTTTGACCGGAAAGTATATCTGTCTTTCACGAAATATGGCCTGCACAAGTAAAATTCATAAC
>CATOKN010000201.1 GCA_951800425.1 uncultured Lachnospiraceae bacterium | reverse complement strand
CGGTGCAGGAGAAAACGGACGGTACGATTGCGGAACTCTTTGGCATGACGCCGGCTCAGCTTTCAGTAAACGGCAGTACGGGAGACGTCAGAGGTTCGTTTAATACCACGACCGGTGAATACGAATATACGGAGCCGGCAGTGAATTATACGCTGAAGTTTTCGAAAGAAGACGGCGTATTCAGTTATGTAGGAACTCCTGGTTCTGATGCGGTTACGTTAAAGATGAGCGCGCTTGGAGATAACTTCTCCGATATTGAAATTGATTTTTCCAGCGCCCTTTCTTCGGATAACGGCGGAAAAACAACGATGGGAGCAGATCGGGGAGCGAAGAATGGAACAGATGGAGCAGGAAAGCAGCTGGGAGCTATGATTGGAATCAGCATCCAGAATGACGGTATGATTTTTGGTTCATATGACAATGGCAATACCGTATTGCTGGGACAGATTGCGGTGGCGCAGTTTGCAAATGCGTCCGGTTTGGAAAAAGTTGGTGAAAACTGTTATACAACAACGCTGAACTCCGGTGATTTTGACGGAATCGGCGTAGATATTGCGGCAGACGGCAGCGGCATGATTTCGGGAGAACTTGAAATGTCAAACGTCGATTTGTCTACGGAATTTACTCAAATGATTATTACTCAGAGAGGTTTCCAGTCGAACTCCCGCGTGATTACGACGTCGGATACGCTTCTGGAAGAGCTGATTAACCTGAAACGGTAATCAACGCTAAAAATTTGCATACATAAAGTATAGGTATTCCATTTTAACGCAAGATATGGTATGATGTATATATGGTCTGGTTACAGTACCGGGCCATATATATTTTTCTGTTTTAAAAAAAAATCATGATTGCTTATAGACAATTGTTTCAAAATTTAGTAGACTGTTATATAAGGGTTTCATATTCTATATGACGTTTACGAATGAATAAAAAAATAGGTAGGTGAGGGGAATTGGATATAGCGTCTTTATTAGGCTTGATCCTTGGAATGGTCATGGTGGTTTTCGGTATTATTTCCAATGGAGCAAGCATACCGGGGTACATAGATCCGGCATCGGTAATTATTACAGTTGGGGGTTCCGTAGCAGGTGTTCTGGCGTCGCACAAGTTAAAGGATTTTGTCGGCGGCTTCAAAAGCATGGCTTTGATATTTAAAGAAGATGTTATGGATGCCGGAGCTGTAATCAGCAATATCATCAATCTTGCGAATGTTGCAAGAAAAGAAGGATTGCTTGCGCTGGAAGAAGCGTCCGGTGAGATTGAAGATCCATTTTTGAAAAAGGGAATTATGCTGGTGGTAGACGGTACGGACGCCGAACTTGTCAGGGGGATTTTGGAGACGGAGCTGGTGTGCCTGGAAGACAGACATAAGAAAGTTATCGGGTTTTGGGAAAAATGGGCAGAGTTAGGCCCTGCGTGGGGAATGATCGGTACTTTGATCGGTTTGGTAAACATGTTAAATAACATGGAAGATGCAGCGGCGATTGGACCGGCCATGGCCGTAGCGTTGCTTACGACTTTATACGGTTCGATGATTGCAAACTGGCTGTGTATACCGACTGCGTCGAAGATGAAGATAAATAATGATTTGGAAGTTATCGTAAAAGAAGTTATGGTAGAAGGTCTTTTATCGATTCAGGCGGGGGAAAATCCGCGCGTAATTGAAGAAAAACTGAAGTCCTTCTTATCACCCGCAGTCAGAAATGACGTTGGTGATGGTGGAGGTGAGGAATAGTGGCGAAAAAGAAGCAGGAAGAAGCGTCAAAAGGCTCACCGGCATGGATGGCTACGTTTAGCGATTTGATGAATCTGTTGTTGTGCTTCTTCGTGTTGCTCTTTTCCATGTCGACTGTTGATGCTGAGAAGTTTGAAATGGTAGTCGCGTCCTTACAAAGCAGTTTCAGCGTACTGCCCTCCGGAGGTTCTTCCATTGGAGAAGGCGAGCTGATTTCTTCGGGAGTCAGCCAGTTGAAAGAATTCAGTATGTTTTTTGAACAATTCAATTCGGAAGGCGAGCAGGAAGAGCAGGAAGAAAAAGAAAAAGAACTGAAAGAGGAATATGAAGAAGAGGCGTTGAAAGAATCTGAAAAGATGGCGGAAGAAATCGTGCAGGAAACGGAGGGCTATGGCATTCAGAATCAGGTGGAAGTAGATTTCAATGCGCAGTATGTTCTTCTGACTCTGAACGGAGCTTTGCTGTTTGATTCCGGAAAATCCGAGATTCGGGAAGATGCGTATCCTCTGGTGGATAAAATTGGTGCAATCCTTTCCAATTATGGAAGCAATATTATAGAAATCGAAGGACATACGGACAACGTGCCGATTTCAAATGACAGATATGAGAACAATAACGTGCTTTCTATGTACCGCGCATTAAGCGTTGCGGATTATATCAGGAGCATTACAAACCTGGATTCTGGTTTGCTGAAATCGTCAGGAAGAGGAGAGTATGTTCCGATAGCGGATAATGGAACGCCGGAAGGGCGGGCCAGAAATCGCAGGGTAGAAGTTAAGATTTATAATTCCTATAATTCGAATTAATGTTAAGAAAGGAACGGGCAAATGAAGAAAAATCTTATTACAGTTGTTATTTTGGCGTTGGTTTTGGTAAATCTGGTTTTGACGGCGATTTTGACAATTACGATTCTGCCGCAGACGAAAAAAGCAAATGAATTGATTACGCAGGTTTGCAGCGCAATTAATCTGGAGCTGCGAAGCGGATCGGTTACGTCGGATTCCATGAGCGTGCCGATTGATAAACTTGCTTCCCATGATATTCCGGAAATGACGATCAATCTGAAAGACAGCGGAGATGGAAAAGATCATTACGTAGTGCTTACCGTTTCGCTTTCTATGAATACAGAAAGCGATGGTTATAAAGAACACGGAGAAAATATGGCGGAAAAAGACAGTTTAATCAAAAGCGAGATTAACTCCGTGATTTCAGGATATACATATGAAGAATTTAAGGCGGATCAGCAGGAAGTGCAAGACGCCATTCTGGCCAATCTGCAGAAACTGTTTAATTCTGACTTTATTGTCAGCGTAGGATTTCCTACGGTTACATCACAGTAATGAAAATCGCATGAGGCAGGTGGTGAAATTTCATGGATGACATATTATCCCAGAGTGAAATCGATAGTTTGTTGCGGGCGTTAAGCGACGGAGAACTCGATGCCGAAGAGATGAAAGATGCTCCGGAAAAACAGGCGAAATCATATGATTTCGCAAGACCCTCCAAGTTTTCCAAAGAACATTTGAGAACTTTGGAAATTATATTTGAACATTATGGAAGACTCTTGTCTACAAATCTTCCGGTATATTTGAGAAAAAGCGTTCAGGTAGAAGTGACGAATTCCGAAGCGGTTACTTATTCGGAGTTTTCCAATGCGCTTTCAAATCCGGTGCTGCTTGGCGTTGTGGATGTGGAGCCTCTGAATGGAAGCATTGTAATAGAAATGGCTTCCAATCTTGGATATGCGGCCGTGGACCGCATGTTGGGAGGTATGGGACTGCCGCTTGATAAAAGCCGGGAGTTTTCGGAGATAGAACTTCTGATTATTGAAAGAATTATGACGGTATGCGTAGAGCTTTTGAACGAGCCGTGGCAGAATGTAGTCGAAATTCATCCAAGATTGGAACGAATAGAGACAAATTCACAGTTTGCTCAGTTTATTTCTCCAAATGAAATGATTGCGCTTGTAACCGTGAATATCAAAATTGGAGATATAGAAGGGCGGATGAATATCTGTCTCCCATTTATGACGTTAGAGCCTGTAATGGATAAACTGAATACCAAGTACTGGTATTCCAATATTAAGAAAGACAGTGAAATTGAGTATACGGAGGCCATTCAGGGACTTATTTCCAGAGCGCCGGTTCCAATCAAGGCTTATCTTGGAAAAAGCACGGTTTCCATACAAGATTTTACAAATCTTCAAATTGGGGACATTATTCGTTTGGATTCAAAGGTAGATAAGGAACTAGATGTATATGTTGGTAGCATACGCAAATTTACTGCATTGCCCGGAGCGTCCGGCAATCAATATGCGGTAAGAGTTACATCAGTAATCGGAGAGGAGCAGTAAGACAATGGATGGAATGTTATCGCAGGAAGAAATTAATGCCTTGTTAAATGAACCGGGAGTATCCGATGTCGGTCAGGAGCCGCTTACTGATGCGGAAAAAGACGCAATTGGAGAAGTGGCGAATATCAGTATGGGGACGGCTGCAACGGCGTTGTTTTCGTTGGTAAACAGGAAAGTTGATATATCGACTCCGGTCGTTTCTTTTGCTACGTGGGAAGACATTGTGGCAGCTTATGAGAGACCCTGCGTGTTTATTCGTATCGGATATACTGTCGGATTAGACGGCAGCAATGTCCTGGTATTAAAAGAACATGACGTAAAGGTTATTACAGATTTGATGATGGGAGGAGACGGAACCAATACGGATGGCGAGCTGGGAGAGATGCATTTAAG
>CATOKN010000200.1 GCA_951800425.1 uncultured Lachnospiraceae bacterium | reverse complement strand
CCACAATAACAAGCTGTTTGGGACGATGCGCCGCAATCTGACGGCACAGCTCGCTCCCGATGGAGCCGCCGCCGCCCGTTACCATAACCACTTTTCCTGATACATATTCCATAATAGAACTTAAATCCACCTGAATGGGTTCGCGTCCCAACAAATCATTGACATCTACTTCCTTTAAACTGCTGATGCTGATTTCCCCGTTAATCAACTGATATATTCCAGGCACGCGCCTAAGCTCACAGCCCGTTTCTTTACAAATATCAAGTACTTCTTTTATTTCAGCCGCTTTTGCCGAAGGCATTGCAATAATAATTTCGGAAATATTCATCTCCTTTGCCAAACGGATAATATCTTCCCTTGTCCCGGCAATCCGAACGCCGTGAATGTAACTTCCGACTTTTTCCGCAGAATCATCAATCACGCAGGCCACGTTAAGCTTTACAAACTGACTGTTGTTGATTTCTTTAATCAGAGCGTTTCCAGCGGCTCCCGCTCCTATAATCATAACATTTTGTCTGCTTTTTGCATCTACGCGCATATTCATCATAGAACGAAACGCCCGATACCCATATCGGCTGACAAATACAATACACATCAAAAATATGCCGAACAACAAATAATAACTCCTTGGCATCGGCACTGCCGTATCTCTGTTCATAAAATAAATGATACCGGTATTTATTACAGCATCTGTCGCACATCCCGCAACCAGGTACATCAATTCCGTAGCTCCGGCGTAAAGCCATAAGCTGGAATACAAACGAAAAAACCAAAACACTGCCAAAGTGACCAAAACTTCGATCGGAAGAATCCCCCAGGCAAGTTCATAATATTTTACCGGTATCAGAGAAATATGAAAATCAAACCGTACAAGCAACGCTAAAAAACTCGCAATCAGAACTGCTAATACATCATAGCAGATAAAAAAGATCCTGCGAATCCATAACATTTTACCATTCATTATCGTAGACATTTTCCAACCTCTTTCATTCAATTTATTCTTTTCATAATTGCCAAATATTATAACGCCTTTAAAATGTGTAATCAACTGTTTTATCATCTTTTTCGCAAACAGCTCTATGGTTGCCTTTATCTTCAAAATTGAAAAACGAACCTACAAAAAAGAAAAATAAAAACCATACGATCCAATGAAACGAAATATCCACATTATCTGCCGCATTTTCCAGAAAAAAAACAATTCCAATGGATAAGGGCAAGTAGCAAAAACCGTCTGTCTTCCTGTTCTGTCTCCAATAAATGAACCCATAATACAAAAAATACAGATAAAAAAAGATATATGGTATTGCCGCAAAAACTCCATAATTATGGGCATATGCTAAAACCCCGTTATGCGCATGTCTGCTCACTGCGCCATATATCATAGGCCTTTCCATATGTCCAGGTAAATTCATATCTTTCAAAAATGACGTATAGTTTGTAATTCTTCCGGACAGAAAATCATTTAATGATTTCATATATATAAATTTCTGAAATACGCGATTCGAAGAAATATCTAATATCTTCTGTTTCAAATCTATATCTGCCGCATATACGACATCGCCTCCAAGGACCGAAAATTTATCATTCTTTACATAATTCGTATCTTCCGGATAACTGACGGATGTATGAAAGACATAGGGCAATGTGCGAATGCCCCATTGCAGTCCTGAAAAAACCGGAACAATCAAAATCGCTAATAGCAGAACCGTGACAATAAACCTCTTTTTTAACTTCTTACCTACTCCCCTCCGGATATATCCAAAAAACCAAAGCAAAAAAGAAACTCCCAAAGCCAGTATCCCTGTTACGCACTGAGTCTTATTTAAAAAGAACAGCAGCGCCGCCATACAGCTACAAAAAATAACTAAGTTTATCTTTCCCTCTTTATCTTTTTTATCTTTATGAATATATTGATCTAATTCACAAAGAAAAATACATCCTGTCACCGCCAGATATAATCCAAATGGATTTGGATTCGTATATGCTCCATTATACCGATAATTGGCAATCTCCGGCCTGCAGAACAGACAAAATGCCATCGCCACGAAAAATGTCCCTTCTGCCGCTCTGCATATTTCTTTCCAGACGACTCTCCTGTCTTCCTTTTGATTCCAGACAAAGAAGAGAAAGCCCATCAAAAAAAGCATGATATATCCGTAAAAAGAAAATGCCGGGATATTTTTCTTTATGATAAAATCAGAAACGCATGTAATCATCCAAAAAACAAACCATGACATTACAAGCGGATTTCTCCATTGAACCGGCTTTAATTCCCCATCTACAGACAAAAATGCCAGACATAGCAGCATCACGCACAAAACCAGCATGACATATTTATTTTGGTTCATAAACAAATTAAACACATTAAATCCTGTCAAAGACAAAAAAATAAGCATGATTAAAAAAATCCGCATCCATCGTCTGTATTTTGGAGAAATTTTCAGCATCCATTTCGGAACAAATCCTCCAAATTTTATATAAAGCCGCTGCAGCCCCAACAAAGGCGCGTAAAAATCAACGGAAAAATTCTTTCTGAGTGCAATGTGAAAGCATACAGACAACATAATAACACACATAACGGCAAAGACGATTCCAAGCAAAAAAATTCGTTTATTATCTATCTCTATATCCTGCGTCATCAACTGTATTCTGCCATCTGAAAATGAGACGTCTTTCTGATTTTGAAATTCTACCGTTATACCGGAAAAAGCGTCGCAGGTCAATGCAAATTTATTTTCTCCTTCTTTCAATGAAAAGGTTTCTGAACCAACGGGGGTTTGATCTCGTTTCAAATAATTTAATTTCATGTCTAACGTATCCGAAGACAAATCAGATATGAAAATTTTCACATATTTCCACCCGCAGTTTTTCATGTAACTATTCGCGGTTACGAAAGCCTGATCGTCTAAAATTACCGTCCGTTCCTGATCAGACAAATACTGTATTTTTGAATATGGATAATAAATGTATTTATGAATTGAAACCTCCCACACATCCCCCGAATCATAGAAATCCCACGCATCCCCGCCCGTTACCACAACGGCGGAAACGCTAAACCCTGCAACGAGAGAAAAAAGAAAGATAAACAGCCACCCTGCCCAGGATATTTTTTTTCTGTTCTTCCACTTCTGAACTTTATCTGCCATAAACTGCCTCCGTCTGCGAAACCCTTTCTCATGCAACCAAACATGCCTTTTAAACACATGATTGCCCCGCTCTCATGTGCTTTCCAACCGTAAAGTACGCCCAAATCCATGCCGGCTGAAAATAGGGCTGCTCCAGATTCCCAAAAAAGCCGACCGCCAGCCAGAACAAAAGCGCGCCCGCGTCGAAAATATCCAGGCTGTGGGCTTCCCTTTTTTTCTTGCGCAAATTTTTAACTGCTCTTAGAAACGTCATGCAAAACATCAGCACATAAGGTATGACGACAAATATCCCATATCGGTACAAAATTTGTAAAATATAATTTTCTGCCGGTCTCCTCTTTCCCAGAACTTTCAAATTTGGCTGCTTATGTCCAAACAGGCTGCTTTTTTTTAAATACGCTTTCCAGATCCGGATTTTCTGCTCCGCGGCGTCAAACTCCACATTCTGATACGCTTCGATCCCTGTCTGGGACAGCGCTGCAATTGCAGAGGGGTCTTTGCGGCTTACAAATGTCTCTTTCTCATAAGAAACCATTGTCTGAAGCTTCCACGGGATATATTTCACTGAAAAATAATAAACACAGACAGAAAAAAAAGCAAGCAGCAAATACATTGCCAGTTTCTTTTTCTCCTTGCCGGACATCGTTCTTATCCACGATCTTATCGGCCAAAGCAAGGCCGCGGCCAAAAGAATAACCGCATAAAGCACGGCAATCTTTTTTCCGCTTAACAGGGTATTCATTGTCGATATTGCCGCGCCGCACGCGCAAAACGCCAATTTTTTTCCATAATTTCCTGTCTTTTGGCATTCGTATATCTCTATCAGAAACGCCAGAACGACAAATGCTGAAAACATGCCAAAATCTGAAGCGGCTCTCATATATCCATTGTACAAAAGCCCGCCGTATTTGAAACGGAAAAACATATTATAGACTGCCCCTGCCGCCGCAAAAAGCTCCAAAGCGTGCAGAAAATCCCAGCATATGTCTTCCGGATGTTCCATCTGTTCCCAGACCAAAAAGAAAAGACCTGCAATCAGAAGCATGAGATACCCTAAAAAGACAAAACGCTTATCCATCACAAAATCTGAAACGCAGACAAGAAGCCAGAAAATCAAATAGCATCGGGCAATGGATGAATTCCAATTGCTTTGGACTAATTTTGCCTCTCCGGACAACCATGCAAGCAATAATAAACTTATGGCAAATACCAGGCTGTGATATTTCGCGTATGCGCCGTCTTCATAAAGCCTGTGGTTGCTTACATAAATCATATAGACAAACAAAAAGAAGAAAATTCCCGTTCTTGCCCATTTTCTTTTCTGTCTTGTCCATGATTTTCCAGGAGTTACGC
>CATOKN010000199.1 GCA_951800425.1 uncultured Lachnospiraceae bacterium | reverse complement strand
CCCGAGAAGCTCTCTCATATTCGCATTGCCCTCGCTGAATAGATAGACCCATTTGTTTGCCATTTTTCTTTCTCCTCCTAAAATTCATATTTCAAGTTCGTTAATACTTATATTTTACCATATATTTCTATGAAATCAATCATTTTTACAGGGTTTTGCATATTTTCAGAAAATGACAATATAATCCTCTGCGCGTTTATGATGCGTCCGGCAAACGCATGATCCGTTTTGCAGGATTTGCATAAAATTTTTCACTTTACATTCCGCAAAATCAGGAAAAGCACTTTACGAATAATCAAAAATATGCGAAAATAAGTCCAGTAGCAGAATGTGTCGTTATCTGCAGCTATATAATGTTTAATCGAAAGGAGTCTTATAATGATTTACACGAAGGAAGTCGAGAATATGTGTCCTGTAGCAAAGGGCGCAAAACATGAACCAGCCCCCATTCCGGAAGAAGGCAAATGGGTCCATTCCAAAAAAATTGAAGACATTTCAGGATTTACGCACGGCATCGGCTGGTGCGCTCCGCAGCAGGGCGCCTGCAAGCTGTCCTTAAACGTAAAGAACGGCATAATCGAAGAAGCCCTGGTAGAAACGATCGGATGTTCCGGAATGACCCACTCTGCAGCCATGGCGGCAGAAATTTTGCAGGGAAAGACCATTTTGGAAGCCTTAAATACGGACTTGGTATGCGACGCCATCAATACGGCTATGAGAGAATTATTCTTACAGATTGTTTACGGACGTACTCAGAGCGCATTTTCTGACGACGGACTTGCTGTAGGGGCAGGACTTGAGGATTTGGGAAAAGGACTTCGTTCCCAAGTTGGCACCATGTATGCTACCAAAGAAAAAGGCGTTCGCTATCTGGAGATGGCAGAAGGATATGTAACCGGCATAGCCCTTGACGCTGACAACGAAGTAATCGGATACAAGTTCGTTTCTCTTGGAAAAATGACTGACTTTATCAAAAAAGGCGATGATCCGAACACGGCATGGGAAAAAGCCCAGGGACAGTATGGCCGCGTAGCAGACGCTGTTAAGATTATCGACCCACGAGTAGAATAAGGAAAGGAGAGACGAAGATAATGGCTTTATTTGAATCATATGAAAGAAGAATTGACCAGATTAACGCTGTGTTAAACAGCTATGGGATCAGCTCCGTAGAAGAGGCTGAGAAAATCACAAAAGACGCTGGGCTTGACGTATACGAGCAGGTAAAGAAAATCCAGCCAATCTGTTTTGAAAACGCATGCTGGGCTTACATAATCGGCGCTGCCATCGCCATCAAAAAAGGCGCAACAAGAGCTGCCGACGCCGCCGCTGCCATTGGAGAGGGACTTCAGGCATTCTGTATCCCGGGTTCTGTTGCAGACCACAGAAAAGTAGGCCTTGGACACGGCAACCTTGGCAAAATGTTATTGGAAGAAGAAACCGAATGCTTCTGCTTCCTTGCAGGACATGAATCCTTTGCAGCAGCAGAAGGCGCGATCGGCATCGCAGAAAAAGCCAACAAAGTACGTCAGAAACCGCTGCGCGTTATCTTAAACGGACTTGGAAAAGACGCTGCTCAGATCATCTCCCGCATCAATGGATTTACGTTTGTAGAAACGCAGTTTGATTATCAGGAAAACAAAGTAAACGTCGTATACGAAAAACCATATTCAGAAGGACTCCGCGCTACCGTTAAATGCTACGGCGCAGACGACGTGCAGGAAGGCGTTGCAATTATGCATATGGAAAACGTAGGCGTTTCCATCACCGGAAACTCTACCAACCCAACCCGTTTCCAGCATCCGGTTGCAGGAACTTATAAAAAAGAATGCAACGAACAGGGCAAGAAATATTTCTCCGTTGCATCCGGCGGCGGTACGGGACGTACCCTTCATCCGGACAACATGGCTGCAGGCCCGGCTTCTTACGGCATGACGGATACGATGGGACGTATGCATTCTGACGCACAGTTTGCAGGTTCTTCTTCCGTTCCGGCCCATGTTGAAATGATGGGACTGATTGGAATGGGAAATAACCCGATGGTAGGCGCTACGGTTGCTGTTGCCGTTTCGATTGAAGAAGCGCATAAAGCAGGCAAATTCTAAGAAACCGGGTAAGAAATCATGTTTCATTTTCATGAGAAATAACAGAAAAGGAGAGCAGAATACAACTGCTCTCCTCTTCTATTTTTTATATACGCAGTTCCGAATCATCTCATGCCAAAATCCCCTTAACACTCTGATTTTTGCAGAATATCCGAAAAATAATTGACACAAATTTAAAAAAAACATATACTGAAAAGAAGAATTTAAAAATTACATTTGATCATCTACCCATTTATTACTCCACATTTATGATAAAATATCCATCATGTGTTCATCATTACGGAGGAACCATTTCATGAGTTTTGATAACTGGATTGCCATGATCACAGCTTTTATCAGTACTGCAACCGTGATCGTAATGGCCTTACAAATAAGATCAAACATTAAATTAACCAGAAACAACCAGACATTTCAAAAAATATATGAATTGGATCACTTATTATACCATCCGAGTAGATTCAAAAAAATCATAAAAAAAATTGGAATGACAAACGATCGGAAGAGTCCGCTTTCCATTTTCGATGCGAGTCTTCTCAATAAGAAATACAAATATGAAATATACGAACTGCTTAATTTTTTTGAAACACTCTCAGCAGCCGTATTTTCCAAAAATATTGACAATACTATCTTCTTCAATATTTATGGACTCAGAATTTGCAACGCATATGAAAAACTGCATCCTTTTATCATTCTGGCAGCAGATAAATACAAAAACCCGGAAAAAAAGCCATATCAGCATTTTTCCATGCTATATGAACACTATAAAAGAAATATGGAGGAAAACCATGGACATCGAAAAAGCGCTTTCTCTTTTAAAAAAAGAGGGAAACACAATTGAATTTATAGAAAGCATTCAGACAGAAGAGGCCTATGAAGACGCTTATCATTCCAATGGAGCCTGCGGAGCCTGCGGGGCCTGTGGAGCCTGCGGGGCCTGTGGAGCCTGTGGAAGATGAATCCATTGAAATACGCCTGGATTACAGTAAATCGTCAATGCAATCTAAGATGCAAATGGTGTTATGCCAAAAGCGCCGACTTTAAAACTTCTTCTGATATGCCCCTATCCCTTGCAAAAGAACTAATTGATCTGGCTTCTCAGCTAAATATCCAAAATATCTCTGTAACTGGAGGAGAACCTACCTGTCATAAAGATATTGCACAGATTATTCAATATATCAGGCAAAAAAATTTAACCCCCATACTGATTACAAACGGGGTTTTATTTTCTGACAAATCATTTTTGGATTCCCTTGTTTCACAGGGACTCTCTTCCGTTAATCTTTCCATAAAAGGATGTTCAGAAGAAGATTACATGAAAAACACCGGCGTAAAAGCATACGCATCTACCTTAGAAGCAATCCGTCATATTTCCAAAAGCAGCGTCCGCCTGTTGGTATCCATCGTTTTGAACAGTGACAATATAGGCCGTTACCTGAACGCGATAAAAGATGCTGTAGAAAACGGAGCCGAAGAATTCCATTTTTCATTTGAACATGATTTTTCAATGTTAGACGGAAATCCGAAGCCATATGATATTCGCAGCATACACAAACTTATCAAAGGCTTTCAGGAGAGTTATCCTGAGCTATCCGTCATTACAAACGGACGTTTTAACCTGCATCAATCCTTACCACTTTGCCTCTGGGATGAAAGCTTTATTCAAACGCTAAAAAAGAACGGGCAAATCACCACCTCCTGCCAATTGCTGGAACGCTCCGGACTGGTATTTAATACAGACGGCTCCCTAATTCCCTGTAACTTAATGCATCAGGTTCCCATAGGAAAATTTGGACAAGATTTTTCCGATAAAAACAGTTTTCTTTCTTTTTGGAATTCTCAGAAGGTATCCAATGTTTATCGCAAGCTTTGTACCTATCCCGGAAAAAAGTGCCACACCTGTAACGAAAATATTCATTGCGGAGGAGGATGTCTTTCTAACTGGTTTCAATTTAGCTATAACGAATTGATTTATTAAAAAAATTCGTCCAGCGCACATTCTCTCCAGGCAAAATCTGGTTCTGGGGGAAAATCTTGCCATTTTACTGTCAAAGCAAGGCTGTGTTCCTTTGGCATATACAAATAATGCAACGCCAAGGGAACCTCTCCTTTGACTTCGAATACGCTGGTTCCTTTCCTCTCTTTTATATTCTCAAGCCTAAAGCACACCTCATCCAAAGGCTTTCTCAACCCTTCTCCCGTCATCTTGACATAGCTTTCTTTCAACGTCCAAAGCTTTAAAAACCGCTGCGTCTCTTCTTTAGATAAAATCCCTTTCGCATTCTGCTCTTTCCCGCGAGCCTCAAAGACATAAGCGATTTCTTCTTTTCCGCAGCACTTCCTGACTGTCCGCTCATTTACTTCCCGCATTCCTTCCACATCAATTCCAATCGGAACATATGAAAC
>CATOKN010000198.1 GCA_951800425.1 uncultured Lachnospiraceae bacterium | reverse complement strand
ATCTCATAGCGATCCGCTACAAACATCCCTGCTGATAACATATGATAACCCCTTTCTGCACGTCCCTGTGTCTATCTGGAAAACGGATTGATTACAATGACCGTAATATTATCTTTCCCTCCGTTTCGGTTCGCGGCTTCCGTTAATTTTATCGCCGCTTCGGCAGCCTCCTGCTGCTCTCTCATAATTTCATGTATTTTTTCATCTTCTATCATATTTGTAAGCCCGTCCGAACATAAAATAATTCTGTCCCCCGGGTTTAGCATCTCTTCAAAAAAATCAATTTCAATTTCTCTTGTAACGCCAACTGCGCGCGTAATAATATTTTTATCCGGATGATTCCTTGCGGCTTCCCGATCGATTTCTCCGCGCCTGACAAGCTCTTCCACATAAGAATGATCCATCGTCACCTGGCGCATGGAATCATTTACGACATACAACCGGCTGTCTCCCACATTCGCCACATGCATACGGTTCCCGGAAATAACGGCGGCCACAACCGTCGTTCCCATTCCCCACATAGACGCATTGCGTATGGCTTCTCTTAAAAGCTCCCCGTTCGCCTCTTCAATCGCATCTTTTAAAATCTCCTGCGGCTGCATGCGAAACGCATGCCTGGCGCTTTCCACCATTGTCTCTACCGTATGTCTGGACGCATACTCTCCCGCATTATGTCCTCCCATGCCGTCCGCTACAATAAAAAGATTCGGAAGATTACCCACCGGTTCTTCAGATACAAAACAGTCGTCCTGATTCATCTTCCGGTGCATTCCAATATCCGTAATTGAAAATGATCTCAAGTAACCCACCGCCTTTCCATGTATTTCTTCCTTAACTGTCCGCAGGCAGCGTCAATATCCCTGCCCATTTCCCTTCTTATAGTAACATGAATTCCATTTTTTTCAAGTTTATTTTTAAATGACAGCACGGCTTCCTGATCCGAAGAAAAAAACTTTCTTTCCTTTACCGGATTGATTGGAATCAGATTGACATGACAGTTTTGTCCAATAAGCAAATCAGCCAGATTATACGCGTCCTCGTTTCCATCGTTTACTCCCGCCGCAAGCGCATATTCAAACGTAATTCTGCGCCCCGTTTTTTCGAAGTAGTAACGGCATGCGTCCCGCACCTGTTCCACATCGTACTTAGACGCTATCGGCATCAGCGCAAGCCGCTTCTTTTGCGTTGGCGCATGGAGGGAAACCGCCAGCGTAATCTGTAATTTTTCATCTGCCAGGCGAAGTATCTCCGGCACAAGTCCGCAGGTAGATACCGTCAGATTTCTCTGGCTGATATGTAGCCCGCCCTCATCTGTCAGCAGACGGATAAACCGAAGCAGAGAATCATAATTATCCAAAGGCTCTCCCGTCCCCATAACAACGACGCGGGATACCCTCTCGTCCGTATCCTTTTGAATCCGGTATACCTGCTCTAACATCTCCGACGGCAAAAGATTTCTTTCGAGTCCTCCGATGGCCGACGCACAGAATCTGCACCCCATCCGGCAGCCGGCCTGAGAAGAAATGCAGACGGAATTTCCGAATTTATAACGCATCCATACGCTCTCAATGACATTTCCATCTTCCAGCATAAACAGATATTTTCTCGTGCCGTCCTGCTTAGAAATCTGTACGTCTGTCTGCTTCAATACGGTATACGTGCATTCTTCCTTTAATTTTTCCCGAAATCCTGCGGAAAGATTCGTCATTTCCTCTATGGATTCCGACAGGTTCCGATGCATCCATTCGTAAAGCTGCTTTGCACGGAAAGGCTTTTCTCCCAGATTTTCCACAAAAGAAACAAGCTCCGGAAGATTCATTGATTTTATATCTGGTTTTTCTTTCATCATCTCTTTGACAGACAGGCGATATAAAAGCCGTCGTACTCTCCTTCATCCGGAAAAAACTGCCGCTCAAAGCTTACGGAAAACTCCGGGTACGTCTTCCCAAGCCACGCGGTATTTTCCTCATTTTCCATACGATCCATCGTACAGGTAGAAAAAACAAGTCTGCCTCCGGGCTTTACATACCGGACGGCCGTCGATAAAATTTCTCTTTGCAGCTGCGCCAGGCTTTTTTCCATTTCCCACGTCATGCGAAAGCGAATATCCGGCTTCTTTCGCATAGTGCCAAGGCCCGAACAGGGGAGATCCGCAATGACAAGATCCGCCTTTTCGACAGAATCTTCCACAAGAATTCTTGCATCCTGCCGCCGCGTGCAAATATTTTGCACGCCGCATCTTCTGATATTTTCTTCGATTCGCCCTATCTTGCTTTCCGTCAGGTCTCTTGCCTCCACCATGCCTTTGCCCTGCATAAAGTCGGCCGCATGCAGACTTTTTCCTCCCGGAGCCGCGCAGACGTCTATGACGCATTCTCCCGGCTTTGGCTTTGCCACGTGAACCGCAAGCATAGAACAGACGTCCTGCGCCATAAAAAATCCTTCCGAAAATCCACAGACTGCGGAAAGATGATCGTAGCCCGACAAGTACAGCGCATAGTCAAAATCCAAAAATTCCCTTAACTCCACAGGCTCTGTCTGAAGTCCCTGTTTTTCCAGGGATGCGGCAAGCTCCTTTCGCGTTGTTTTCATCCGGTTGACGCGAATGCACGTCCTGTTTTGCCGCTGAAAGGACTGTGCAATGGATTTTGCTTTTTCCATACCGTAATCCCTGCCCCACTGCCGGATCATCCATTCCGGAATGGAATAGCGGACGGACCATGCGCCGGCCGGATTTTCCTTTTCATCAGGATAATCGATTTGATCAAGATTCCTGCTTATGCTGCGAAGCACGCCGTTGACAAATCCTTTCAGACGGGAAAAACCCTTTTTCTGCGCCAGCCGCACCGATTCGTTGCACGCGGCGGACGCCGGAACGGCATCCATATATTTGAGCTGATAGACTCCCATGCGCAAAATACAGCAAATTTCCGGCCGCATCTTCTTCGCGCTGATATTGGAAAACCGATCGATGATATAATCAAGCTCTATGGCTTTCTCCATCGTCCCCTCGCACAGCCGGGTGATAAAGCTTCGCTCCTGCTTAGACAGGTACTGATATTTCTCAAGAACCGCAGAAAGGGCAATATGTCCATATTCCCCCTCCTTAAAAACGGCAAGCAGTACGGAAAGCGCAAGCTCTCTGCCATTGATTTTATCAGTCGTCATTTCTTCCTCCAAATAAAAGCACAAGGCGAAGAAGCTGCAAGATTGCCGCCGCTGCGCCCGCAACATAAGTCAGCGCCGCCGCGCCAAGCACTTTTCGCGTCATGGGAAGCTCCTCGGAACTTAAAATTCCCGTATCTTCTAAAATACGAAGCGCTCTGCCGGAAGCGTTAAACTCTACCGGGAGCGTAATTAACTGAAATAATACGGCAAACGAAAAGCAAAGAATTCCAATCTGAATCAACAGGCTTCCCGTACCGCTTGATAAAAGAAAGCCAATCAGAATCAAAGGCCATGCCAGAGTAGAGCCGAAATTTGCCGCCGGAACAATTGCGCTGCGCAATGCAAGCGGCGCATAGTGTTTCTGATGCTGAATGGCATGCCCGCATTCATGAGCCGCTACGCCGACTGCCGCAACGGAAGCAGAACCATAGACGCTGTCTGATAAATTCAGCGTTTTTTTTCTGGGATCATAATGATCCGTCAGACTGCCCGCCACATGCCGGATGGACACGTCGTAAATTCCGGCCCGCTGAAGAATGCGCTCCGCCGCCTGGGCTCCCGTCAAATTGCTCATGCTGCGGTATCCGGAATATTTTCTGAAAGAGCTTTTCACTCTTGCCGACGCAAGCATGCAAATGACGGCTCCGATAATTACCAGCAAATACGTCGGATCGTACCAGCCATAATATCCATATCTGAACATAGTTTCCTCCTTTTTTACCCCTGTCAGGGACGCTGTCTGTCAAAGACGTCGCCGCTTGCAATTTCATATCCCCTTAAAAACGCTTCCACATCCATTCGTTTTTTCCCCTCCAGCTGCACTTCCAAAAGCAAAAGCTTTCCGTCTCCCGTCTGCACAGCCAGTTCTTTTGCGGAAACGGAAACGATTTTTCCGGCGTCTTTGGCGTCTCCTCCCGGCGCCGCTTTGGCGCGCCAGATTTTAAATGTCTTTCCATGGAGGACGGTATAGGCGCTTGGCCAGGGATTGAAGCCGCGAATCAGCCGTTCAATGACAACCGCGGGCTGTTTCCAATCAATATTCCCCATTTCTTTCGAAATCATGCCGACATGCGTCGCTTCTTTTGCATCCTGCTTCGTATAAACTGCCTTGCCCGCTTCAATTAACGCCATCGTATGGACGCAAAGCTTCGCTCCCTCCAAAGCAAGACGCTCAAAAAGGCTTCCTCCCGTCTCATCTTTGGCAAGAACGACTTTCGACTGCTCAATCATATCTCCCGTATCAATTCCCGCGTCCATCCGCATAGTCGTCACGCCGGACACAGCGTCTCCGTGAATCACCGCCCATTGAATCGGAGAGGCGCCGCGATACTTTGGAAG
>CATOKN010000197.1 GCA_951800425.1 uncultured Lachnospiraceae bacterium | reverse complement strand
CCCGTTATCTTCTCGATTTCGATTGCTTCGTCTTCAAAATCCCTGCCGTATACGACGTCCGGATTTTTCGACGGTACGCTCTTCTTTTCATAAGTCCTTTTTTGCGGCCTGTTTGGCTCCGAAAGCTTCGGATCCCGCTTCTCTTCAGCGTTTCTTTCTGCATCGCGCTCCTCTGCTTTTTCACCGGAAGCAGCCGTTTGACGAATGACATTTTTAATTTCCTGCGCAATGATGTAATCGGCGTTTTTGATTTTGCTGTTTTTCTTTGACTGTGCATAGGAAACGTCTATCATCAAATCCATGCCGCATCGCTCGCAGAATATTTTTTCTAAAATTTTGATCAGCTCTTCGGAACGCTCCTTTGCTAACATCGTATCTTCCAATACCAGCCGCATGTTTCGGGCGTCCTGAAATGAAATTTCCGCACTTCGGTAGACATTGTACAGCAGAATGCTGTATGCGCGCAATTCCTCTGCAATGCTGTCTCCATAAGCCTCCATCAAATCTTTTGCCGCATACTGTCCGGAAAGCTGAAATTTTTCAATAATCTTTATTTCCATTGTCCGGGTTCGAAACAACTGCCCCGCAATCTCTTTTTCCAGCCTGAAAATATCTGATTTCGGAATTAAATGCGTTCCAAAAAGATAAATGCGAATCGATGTCTGACTGCGATTCGCACTTACTCTTGTTACTTCCGTTTCTGAAAGCAGACCTTTCATCGGTTCTTTTACCTCTAACGTCGGAAATACTTCAAAAAAAGGTTTTGACATATTATTCACTCCAATTCAGCAATTCCTGTCGAAGTTCCAAAAGAAGCCTCTCTTCCGGCACTTTTTTATATACTTCTCCACGCTTGATGATCAATCCTTCTCCAATCCCACCGGCAATTCCAATGTCGGCCTCTTTTGCCTCGCCCGGCCCATTGACTACGCAGCCCATTACGGCAACTTTCAGATTCAGCGGAATATCCGCCACCATATTTTCTACCTGTCCGGCAAGACGGATTAAATCAATTTGCGTTCTGCCGCAGGTGGGGCAGGAAACAACCTCGATGCCTCCCGTCCGAAGCCCAAGCGTCTTTAAAATTAATTTTGCAGATTTGATTTCCTCCAATGGATCGCCCGTCAAAGATACGCGAATGGTATCCCCGATGCCCTGGCTTAAAATAAGACCAAGTCCGATGGACGATTTGATATTTCCGCTAATCAGCGTTCCCGCCTCCGTAATGCCGACGTGAAGCGGATGAAGCGTCGCCCTTGCCGCCAGCTCATGCGCTTTTACGCACATTTGCACATTCGAAGACTTTATGCTGACAACCAGGTTGTCATAGCCCATCTCTTCTATCATATGAACTTTGTCCAACGCGCTTTCTACAATCCCCTCCGCTGTCACTCCATGGTATTTTTCCACCAGTTCCTTTTCCAGGGAACCGCTGTTTACACCGACGCGAATGGGAATATTTCTCTCTTTTGCCACATCCACGACTGCCTTTAAGCGTTCTTTTCCTCCGATATTTCCCGGATTGATGCGGATTTTATCTGCGCCGTATTCCATAGCGGCAATCGCCAGCCGGTAATCAAAGTGAATGTCTGCGACAAGCGGGATGTCAATTTCCTTTTTGATTTCCGAAAACGCCCGCGCCGCGTCTTCTGTCGGCGCCGCGCAGCGGATAATGTCGCATCCCGCAGCGGAAAGCCTTTTGATTTGAGCTACGGTCGCCGCCACATCTTCCGTTTTTGTATTTGTCATGGACTGGATCAAAATGGGATTTCCCCCTCCGATTGTCCGGTTTCCAATTTTTACTGCTTTCGTTCTTGTCCTATCCACAGTTTTCCTCCAAAGCAATTCCTCTTTTATAAAAAGATTTTTCGAATATCATTAAACATAACAAGCACCATCAATCCCAGCAAAAGCATCAGTCCTACAAAATGCACCATGCCCTCTTTTTCCGGGTCAATCTTTTTTTTGCGAACTGCTTCTATCAGTAAAAATACCAGTCTCCCGCCATCGAGAGCCGGAAGCGGAATCAGATTCATAACGCCCAGATTGGCGCTTAACAATATGGAAAAGTTGATCATATTGATAAAAATATAGAAAATTCCATCGCTTTTACTCTCTTCATAAGTATCTCCGATGCTTTTTACAATGCCTACCGGACCGGAAAGCTCGTTGACGCTGACGCGTCCTGTCACAAGCATTTTTAAACTTTGCAGCGTTGTCCAAATCCAGTAGTTCACCTCATAAACGCCATATTTTAAATTAGACAGAATACTCTTTTTCTCCCGTTCGTTACTTGCCCGGATGCCAAGCAGATAACGGCCGCTTTCCTTATCGTAAGTCGGCTGTATCTCAGACGTGATTCGCTCTCCGTCTCTTTCGTAGACAACGTCCATGGGTTCTCCCGGATTGAAAAAATTATACATGCTGACTTCCCGGTAAAAATGGATGGGCTTATGATTGATTTTGACGATGACGTCGCCCTCCTGTATCCCGGCTTCCGCCGCAGAATATCCTTTTATGACGCCCGTCACTTTTGGAACGTCAACGCCAATGCAGCTAATCAAAACTACGGCCAGAATATACGCCATAATAAAATTGAAAACGGGTCCGGCTACTACAACGCTCATTCTTGCCCAGACGGATTTGTGTCCAAACGCCCTGTCGTCCTGGCTTTCTCCGTCTTCTCCCTCCATCATGCATGCGCCTCCAAAAGGCAGCAGCTTGATGGAATATAAGGTTTCTCCTTTTTTTACGCCAAAGAGCGTAGGCCCAAGCCCAAGACAAAACTCATTGACCCGAATTCCATTTTTTTTCGCCAGCAGAAAATGCCCCAGCTCATGAAATAGAATAATTATGCTGAACATAATAATCGCTATAAGAATTTTCAAATCACCACCTGCTTTCTATCAACTGATAAACTTCCGCTTCCGTCTCCAAAATCTGATCCAAATCAGGATGCTTTAGAAAATTGATTTCTTCCATACACGCTTCTATCATTTCCGTAATTGCCGGATATGAAATCTTCTCTTTCAAAAACAATGCGACGGCTTTTTCATTTGCCGCATTGAAAACCGTCGGCATATTCCCGCCCCGTTTCATTGCCGCAAAGGCAAGGGCAAGCCCACGGAATGTCTTTACATCCGGCTTTTCAAAGGTAAGGCTCTTTCGTGCAAACAAATCCAGACGCGCGCCGCTTAAGCTGCGGCGATCCGGATAATACAGAGCGTACTGAATGGGAAGCCTCATATCCGGCGTCCCAAGCTGCGCAATGACTGCGCCGTCTTCAAATTCCACCGCCGAATGTATGACGCTCTGCGGATGCACCGTTACTTCTATCTGCTCTGCATCCACGCCAAACAGCCACTTTGCTTCCATCACTTCCAATCCTTTGTTGACTAAGGTAGAAGAATCTATGGTAATTTTTTTTCCCATTGTCCAATTGGGGTGCCGCAGGGCGTCCTGCGGCCGGATTGTCTGCAGTTCTTCTTTTGTCCTGCCGCGGAAAGGCCCTCCGGAAGCCGTCAGAATAATTTTATGAATGGCATTTTCCCGTTCTCCCTGAAGACACTGGAATATGGCGCTGTGTTCGCTGTCCACCGGCAGAATTCTGACCTTGCGTCTTTTCGCAAGCGGCAGAATCAAATGTCCGGCGGTAACAAGCGTTTCTTTGTTTGCAAGGGCAATGTCCTTGCCCGCTTCCATTGCCGCAATTGTAGGGCGTATGCCAAGCATTCCCACAATCGCCGTCACTAAAATCTCTGATTTTGGCTCTGCAGCAACCTCCAGCAATCCCTCCATTCCGGAAACAACCGAAACACCCAAATCACGAATTCTTGTTTTTAAATCTCTGGCTCCATCCTCTTCCCACACAGCGGCAATTTTCGGACGAAATTCCCGAATCTGCTTTTCGAGCAAATCCACATTGCTTCCCGCCGCAAGGGCCGTCACCTCAATATCGCCCTGTTCCCGCACAATTGCAAGCGTCTGTGTCCCGATAGAGCCTGTGGAACCAAGTATTGCTATCTTTTTCATCGTATGCTCCTATTTTATCAAATACGCCGCCAGATAATAAATTACCGGAGCCGTAAATATCACGCTGTCAAATCTGTCCAAAATGCCTCCATGACCAGGAATCAGCTTCCCATAGTCTTTGATCTCATAGTTCCGCTTAATTGCAGAGGCCGCCAAATCCCCAACCATGGAAATCAAAGCTCCCACGCCGCAAATACCGGAAAACAGCAGAATTTCTTCTGTTTCTGCCCGCATGGGCTCCCGGAAAATCCAGACATAAAGCGCTGTCAAAAGCATGCTTCCAACGACTCCTCCGACTGCTCCCTCTATGGATTTTTTCGGGCTGAGCTTCGGCGACATTTTATGCTTTCCAATTAAAACCCCTACGCAGTACGCACAGGTATCGCAGCCCCAGGAACAAAGAAAAATCAGCCAGACGATATAAGCGCCCCGATCCAGCATTCTCGTCTGATAGATGCCGGAAAGCATAACGGCCACATAAAATACGCCGAAAAACACGGCCAGAATCTGTTCCGTTT
>CATOKN010000196.1 GCA_951800425.1 uncultured Lachnospiraceae bacterium | reverse complement strand
TTCTTATATTGAGCAGTTGACGGACGCGATGAATGCGGGGGAAGATTATTCCGTGATTCTTAATAGCGGCAAGTCGCGCCGTCACCTGTATTGTACCAGTCTTCCCTATTGCGAATGGTATCTGGTGACCGTTCTTCCTTTTGATGAATTGGATGAGACAATTTCCGGCATGGGCGTTCATTGGCTGACTCTGGTTTATGCTGTCTTTTTTGCGGTCATAGCCATGCTTTTGTACATATTTTTTCAGTACTTTCGGATATTCAAAAAGCAGGTGTCGGAATTAAAACGCGTAAATGCCGAAATAGACGAGGCGCGACAGGCGGCTGAAAAAGCGCGGAAAGAAGCGGAAGACGCCAATGCGGCAAAGCAGGACTTTTTATCCAGCATGAGTCATGATATACGGACTCCCATGAACGCCATCATCGGTATGACCTCCATAGCTATGAATGCCGGCAATCCGGAACAGATTCAGGATTATCTGCGTAAAATCGCGTTATCCAGCAAGCATTTGCTGGGCCTGATCAATGACGTACTCGATATGTCCAAGATTGAAAGCGGAAAAATGACGCTGCATGTGGCTCCGGCGTCTTTGAGAGAAGCTATGGAGAGCCTTGTAAATATCGTACAGCCGCAGGCCAGGGCCAAAAATCAGAAGTTTCATGCGGCTGCCTATGAAATTCTCGCGGAACATGTGTGCTGCGACAGCGTGCGGCTGAATCAGGTACTGATCAACCTGTTGGGAAATGCCGTGAAATTTACGCCGGAAAACGGTATGGTTCAGGTCGTTTTATATCAGGAAGCATTGCCTGAGGACGAATCGTTAGTCCGTACGCATTTTATGGTGAAAGATACGGGCATTGGCATGTCGGAGGAATACCAGAAGAAAATTTTTGATTCCTTTAGCAGGGAGGATACTGCCCGCGTGCAGAAAACAGAGGGCTCCGGCCTTGGGATGTCGATTACCAAGTGTATTGTGGACGCTATGGGCGGTACGATTTCTGTCCGAAGCGAACAGGGCAGGGGCAGCGAGTTCCACGTTGTGCTTGACCTGGCAAAGGCGGAGGGGAAAGCGGCTGAACAGATGCTTCCGGACTTAAAGACGCTTGTGGTAGACGGCGATGAGCGGCTGTGCAAAAACGCGGTTTGTTCCCTGCGTTCCATGGGCGTTCGTTCTGACTGGTGTCAAAGCGCGCAGAACGCAATGGAACGGATTGCGCAGGGCGATTATCAGATGATTCTTTTAGATTTGCATTTGCCGGATATGCACGGGATGGAAGCCGCGCGGGAAATCCGTATGCGTTATGGAGATGATTTGGCTATTTTGATTTTGGCCGATGATCAAAGCGAGATAGAAGAGAACGCAGAGGAAGTTAAAATTTCCGGTTTCGTTTCCAAACCCCTGTTTCAATCGGCGCTGTTTGATGCGCTGCGTGCGTTTGCCGCGCCGTTTGGTGAAGAATCTGTGAAAACAGAAGAAGAAGCGGATACGTTGCTGAGCGGGAAACGCATTTTACTGGCGGAAGATAACGAGCTGAACTGGGAAGTTGCAAGCGAGCTGCTTTCCGTCCTTGAAATGGAACTGGACTGGGTGGAAAACGGACAAATCTGCGTGGAAAAATTTGAAAAATCCCCGGTCGGATATTATGACGCGATTATGATGGATGTGCGTATGCCCGTAATGGACGGCTACGAAGCAACCAGGCTGATCCGCGGGCTAAAGCGCGCGGACGCAGACATTCCTATTCTCGCAATGACGGCCGACGCTTTTTCCGAAGATATTCAAAAATGCCTGGAATGCGGTATGAACGACCATTTGGCAAAGCCGATTGATTTTTCAATTGTTGCCGCAAAACTGAAAAAGTATCTGAAATAAAGAAAACAGAATAACAAAAACGGCGGCGCATTATTTCCGGGCGTTGCCGTTTTTCTGATCGGAATATTGTTTTTCTTTCACATTCTTTTCACACAAAAGCCACGCTTTTAACACGAAAAAAGTCTACGCTTATCTATGGCAAAAATATGGAAAAGGAGGCAGAAAAATTTGATTGAAATTTCTCATCTTGTAAAAAAATATGGAAGCCATACGGCGGTGGATGATTTGAGCCTTACGGTGGAGCCAGGCAGGATTTACGGATTTTTGGGGCCGAATGGGGCGGGCAAGTCCACAACTATGAATATTGTTACCGGGTATTTGGGCGCGACGAGCGGCGAAGTCAAAATCAATGGATATGACATTTTAAAACAGCCGGAGGAGGCCAAAAAATGCATTGGCTATCTGCCGGAGGTTCCGCCGCTCTATATGGATATGACGGTGGAAGAATATTTAAATTTTGCGGCGGAGCTGAAAATGGAAAAGTCCGCGCGCAAAAAAGCGGTGGAAGAGGCAATGGAGCTTGCAGGGATTTCAGAGAAAAAAGAACGCTTAATCCGAAACCTCTCAAAAGGATACCGCCAGAGAGTCGGGCTGGCACAGGCGGTGCTTGGATATCCGGAGGTCATTATATTAGATGAGCCTACCGTTGGCTTGGATCCCAGGCAGATTATTGAAATGCGGGAGCTGATTTTAAAGCTGGGAGAAACGCATACCGTAATTTTAAGCTCTCACATTCTTTCCGAGGTGCGGGAAGTCTGCGATTATATTTTTATTATTTCCGAGGGAAAGCTGGTTGCCAGCGATACGACGGAGCATTTGCTCAAACAGGTGGAAGACGGTGGCAGAGAGATGAAAGTTCTGGTGCGCGGCGACGGAGAGGCGGCAAAGGAGCTGCTTTTGGCTGACGATTTGGTGGAAGATGTTCTGACATGTCCGGGCGGCGAAGAGGATACGGCAAATCTTATGATTCGGGCGGCGGCAAAAGAAGACATCCGGAGCCATGTGATCAAAACGCTTGTCGACGGCGGCGTTTTCGTTCTGGAAGCCGCGTCTGCCGGAAAGACGCTCGAAGATATTTTCCTTGAACTTACAAACCAGAAAGGAGCGTTGCATTATGAGAGCGATTCTGAAGCGGGAATTTAAATCTTATTTTCAAAATATCATTGGCTGGCTTTATCTTGCGGCGACGCTGGCGCTGTATGGACTTTATTTTTTTGCGTATAATCTGAATCTTGGGTATGCGAAAGTGTCATATTCTTTGAATGCGATTACGTTTCTGGTATTGATTACCGTGCCCGTGCTTACGATGCGCAGCCTTGCGGAAGAAAAGAAAAGCAAAACGGATCAGTTGATTTTGACTGCGCCGGTATCTGTGGGGAAAATCGTGCTGGCGAAGTATCTGGCGATGGCGGCGGTACATACGATTGCCATGCTGTTTGTCGCGGCGACGCCGCTTTTGCTGCTGTTGTTTGGCAAGGTTCCTATGGGAGAAAGCTACGCGGCGATTTTGGGATTCTGGCTTTATGGGCTTTTGTGCATTGCAATCGGCCTATTTGTCTCTTCTTTGACGGAAAGCCAGGTGATTTCCGCTGTTTTGACATTTGTCTTTTTATTTATGGGATTTATGATGTCAAGCGTGACGGGAATGTTTTCATCTGCGGGAAATATTGTAACGAAGATTTTAAATTGTTATGATCTTGTGACGCCGCTTTCTTCTTTTCTGGACGGATGCCTTTCTTTGACGGGAATTGTTTATTATACGACGCTTGCGGCCCTGTCTTTGTTTTTGACGGCGCAGTCGATTCAGAAGAGACGGTTTACGGTCAGCGCGAAAAAATTAAAGCTCGGCGCTTTTTCGGCCGGATTGTCCGCGGTGGCGATAGCGCTTACGGTGTTTGTTAATCTTTTCGCCGCGGAGCTTCCAAGTACGGTAATGGAGATTGACGTGACTTCTTCGAAATTGTATTCTTTGACGGAGGATACGAAAGAAATTATAAAGGGACTGAAAAAAGATGTTGCGATTTATGTCATTGCGGCGGAAAAAAGCGCGGATACGACGGTTTCTGAGACTTTAAAGCGATATGAAGATTCTTCGTCCCATATCAAAGTAGAATATAAAGATCCGACGGTCAATCCCAGCTTTTACCAGCAGTATACGCAGGAAAATATTTCGATGGGAAGCCTGATTGTCGTCTGCGGCGAAGTTTCCAGGGTCATTGATTATCAGGAACTGTTTGAAACGGAGGTAGATTATACGACGTATTCCCAGCAGACGACGGGGTATGACGGCGAGGGGCAGATTACAAGCGCGCTTCAGTATGTGACAAATGAAAATATGCCTGTCGTCTATCAGCTTACGGGACATGGAGAGACGGAGCTTTCCGGAAATTTTGCAAAGGCAGTCGAAAAGGCGAATGTTACGATGCAGTCTTTGCATCTTCTAAAAGAGGACGCAGTGCCCAAGGATGCAGCGGCCCTGATTATAAACGGTCCGGCGTCTGATTTTTCCGAGGACGACGCAAAAAAAGTAAGGACTTATATGAAAGACGGAGGAAATGTGCTTATTGCCCTGAATTATCAGGCCGATGGAGAAATGAAAAACTTTGCGTCCGTTTTGTCGGAGTATGGCGTGACGAGGGTGACGGGGCTGATTGCCGAGGGAGATTCCGACCGGTATTACC
>CATOKN010000195.1 GCA_951800425.1 uncultured Lachnospiraceae bacterium | reverse complement strand
ATTCCCTGCTGTACGGATTCTCCGCTGACGTCCCTCTGGTTGGCATTGCGCTTCTTTGCAATCTTATCAATTTCATCAATGAAAATGATTCCATGCTCCGCCCTGTCCACATCGTTTTCCGCAGCGGCTAACAGCTTGCTGACGACGCTTTCAATATCGTCGCCGATGTATCCGGCTTCCGTCAAAGAAGTAGCGTCCGTAATGGCAAGCGGAACGTCTAACAGTCTGGCCAAAGTCTTTACCATATAGGTTTTTCCGGAACCTGTCGGTCCTATCATAAGCATATTCGATTTTTCAATTTCCACCCCGTCTTTATCGTCGGACGCCACGCGCTTATAATGATTGTATACTGCTACGGACATCACTTTCTTGGCATGCTCCTGCCCTACGATATATTCATCCAGACTGGCTTTGATTTTATGGGGAGCCGGAATTGCCGAAATGTCAATGACCGGCTCTTTCTTTTCTTCTTTTTTCTTTTTCCTGATTTTTTGCTGCTGAGGAACAAACCCCTGCAAATCAGACAGATTTATCATGCTGATGTTCGGCATCTTCCCCATTCCCGCCAAATCATTTATGGGAAAATTGGGATTGTTCATCGTATCAAACGTCTTCTGCATGCAATCCTGACAAATACAGATATGATTCGGAATCCGTATCATCTTTCCGGCAATGCGCTCCGGCCTCCGGCAAAGATAGCAAATCTGCTCAAATTCTTCCTCCTCTGATTCTGCGGAAGTATCCGCCGCCTCTTTCGTTGGTTCCACTTCATAAAATTCCTGTTCAGACATAATTGCACTCCTTATTCTGTATGTATTGCGCAATCAAAAGTATACGTCATATGAATCAGAATCTCAATGTATTTTCAAATATTTCATATATCTTTTATATTTTGAATTTTTTCACAATACCAACTTGTTTCCACATATTTTCCACAACTTATCCACAATTTGTGGAAAATTATGGGAAATCTGGCAGAACTTATCCACATTTGATTCACTGCGCCAAAAATTCTTTTAACATTTGATGCACCGATTCCGGATTTGCCTTTCCTTTCATCGCTTTCATTGTCTGCCCGACAAGAAATCCGATGGCTTTTTCCTTGCCGCCGCGATAATCCTCTACCGATTTTGGATTCTCTTTTATCACCTGACTGACTACGCCGCGCAACGCGCTCTCGTCATTGACTGTCATTAGTCCTTTTTCTTCTACATATTGTTTCGGATCCACGTCATTTCGAAACATTTCCTCAAATACTTCTTTTGCCACGGTACTGTTGATGACTCCCGCGTCTGTCAGATGAATGAGTTCTGCCAGATGTTTGGGAGAAAACCGGATTTCATCGGCTTCCATATTTTGTTCCCTCAACAACCGCATCGTCTCTCCCATCAGCCAGTTGGAAACTTTTTTCGGTTTTTGGCTGACGGTTACGGCAGATTCAAAAAAATCCGCCAGTTTTTTGGAGCCGGTTAAAATTTCTGCGTCATAATAAGGCAGCCCGAATTCTTCCTGATAACGCATAATCTTTTCCGTGCGAAATTCCGGCTGCCTTGCCTTTACTTCGGCTATCCATGCGTCGCTGATATGAACGGGGACAAGATCCGGGTCCGGAAAATACCGGTAATCTTTCGCATCCTCTTTTGACCGCATGGCATAGGAGCATCCCCTCGCATCGTCCCAGCGCCTCGTCTCCTGAATCACGGCCTCTCCCGATGCAAGCAGATCCATCTGGCGGTTTGCTTCATGCTCGATCGCTCTTGCAATGGCCTTGAAGGAATTTAAGTTTTTCATTTCCGTCCGGGTTCCATATTCTTTTTCTCCCGCCCGTCGAACCGATAAATTGACGTCCGCGCGCATGGAGCCTTCCTGCAGTTTACAGTCGGACGCGCCCAGATACTGGATGATCAGCCGCAATTTATCCAGATAAGCAATCACTTCTTCCGATGTGCGCATATCCGGTTCTGAAACGATTTCAATTAACGGCACGCCGGAACGGTTAAAATCAATGATGGAACAGTCTTCCCTTTCGTCATGCACCAGCTTTCCCGCGTCTTCTTCCATATGGATTTCATGAATTCCGATTTGCTTTTTTTGTCCGTCTTCTGCTTCTATCTCGATTTTCCCGTTTCTGCAGATGGGAAAATACAGCTGGGAAATCTGGTAATTCTGCGGATTGTCCGGATAAAAATAATTTTTTCTGTCAAATTTAAAATCCCTTGTAATTTCACAGTCAAGGGCAAGTCCGACCGCCATCGCATATTCCACCACCTGTTGATTCAACACCGGAAGAGAACCCGGCATCCCGGTGCAGACCGGGCAGGTATGCGCGTTGGTAGCTCCTCCAAACGCCGTCGTACAGCCGCAGAAAATCTTCGTCTTTGTCGCCAGTTCCACATGGACCTCCAGTCCGATTACCGTTTCGTATTCTTTGCCCATGATTCCTCCCCTTTCTCTACTCTATCGCCCCACAGGCCAGGGGACTGCGGCGATACGTTCCCGACTGCTCAAATGCATAAGCCGCCCGGATAATCTTTTTTTCCTGAAAACAATCCCCGATCAGCTGCATCCCGATGGGAAGTCCCTTTGAGTCCGTCCCGCAGGGTACGGAAATTCCGGGAAGTCCGGCCAGATTGACAGAAACCGTATAGATGTCTCCCAGATACATTTTCATGGGATCTTCTAAACTGCTTCCAAGCGCCGGAGCCGTAGACGGAGCCGTGGGTCCTAAAATAACGTCATATATGGCAAACGCTTTGTCAAACTCCTGCTTTAGAAGCGTTCTGGTTTTCAGCGCCTTTAAATAATACGCGTCATAATAGCCGGAGCTTAGCACAAAAGAGCCCAGCATAATACGGCGCTTTACCTCTAAGCCAAACCCCTCGGAACGGCTTTTTTTATACATGTGGTGAAGCCCTTCGTATTCGCCGGTCCGATACCCGTATTTCACGCCGTCGAAACGCGCAAGATTGGAGCTTGCTTCCGCGCAGGCAATGACGTAATAGGCGGGAACGGCGTATTTTACCAGTCCCAAATCAAACCATTCCACCTGCGCGCCCCGCTCCTTTAGAATGTCTGCCGCTTCCAGCACGGCCGCACGCACTTCTGCGTCTAGCCCGTCGTCAAAATAATCTCTGGGAATGCCGATTTTCATTCCTGCCACATCGTCCAAAAGAGCGGACGTAAAATCCAAATCCCTCCTTTGGATCGACGTGGAATCCTTTTGGTCCCAGGAAGAAATCACTTCCAACACAGCGGCGCAGTCGGAGACATTTTTTGCAATCGGCCCAATCTGATCCAGAGAAGAGCCGTAGGCAATCAGTCCGTACCGGGACACCGTGCCATAGGTCGGCTTAATTCCGGTCACGCCGCAAAAGGAGCTTGGCTGGCGGATCGAGCCGCCCGTATCGGAGCCAAGCGAAAACGGGCATTCTTCCGCCGCCACGGCCGCGCAGGAGCCGCCCGAAGAGCCGCCTGTGACATGACGTTCGTTCCAGGGATTTCTTGCGGCTCCATAATAGGAAGCTTCCGTTGTGCTTCCCATTGCAAACTCATCCATATTTGTCTTTCCAAGCAAAACCGCCCCCGCACATTCCAGATTTCTGACTGCCTCAGCCGTATACGTGGGAAGAAACTGATCCAGCATCTTTGAACCGCACGTCGTTTTGATCCCTTTTGTACAGATATTGTCTTTCACCGCCATCGGCACTCCGGCAAGCGGCCCGCAAAGCGAACCGTTATCTATCTGCGTCTGCACCAATTCGGCGCGTTTTAAAACCTGTTCCTCATCTACCGTAATAAAGCTGTTTGTCGTTTGATCTCTGTTTCGGATGGCTGCCAGAAAAGCGGCTGCCGTTTCTTTTACCGATACTTCTCTTACCTTTATTTTTTTTCCAAGCTCTAAGGCTGTGAAACCTGTAAGACTCATGAAACTCCTCCTATCCGATGGTCTTTGGCGCTTTTATGCCGCCGTCTTTTTTCTCCGGCGCATTGGCCAGCGTATCTTTGCTGCCATCCCCGTTTGTCACCACGTCCTTTCGAAACACATTTTGCATAAAAAACGCATGGGACATAGGCTCTGTGTCCGACGTATCCAGCTCATTGAGCTGATCCATATAATCTAACATTTCCTCCATATCCTTTTTGGCGCGTTCCTTTTCTTCCCCGGAAAGCTCCAGCTTTGCCAGAATTCCGACATACGCAATCGTCTCATCTGAAATCATATTTGCCATAAACTGCCTCCTAATCCCTTACTTTTATATGTACTTCCCGAAGCTGCCGCTCTTTCACGGCGCATGGCGCGCCGCACATCAAATCTTCCGCATTGCCGTTCATCGGATAGGCAATGACTTCCCGAATGTTTTCCTCTCCCAAAAGCAGCATAATCATACGGTCTACGCCGGGGGCCATGCCCGCGTGCGGCGGCGCGCCAAACTGAAACGCCTGATATAACGCTCCGAATTTTTCTTTTAAATCTGCTTTTGTATATCCTGCAATTTCAAACGCTTTTCCCATAATCCTCCAATCGTGGTTTCGCACCGCGCCGGAAGACAATTCCACGC
>CATOKN010000194.1 GCA_951800425.1 uncultured Lachnospiraceae bacterium | reverse complement strand
GCCTTTTTCCGTTCTTGAATTCTTCCTCTTTGAAATCCTTTCAAGGTTGTTTCACTGTTCGGTTGTCAAGGTCCGCTCTGCCGCGCTTTCCCGCGACAGCTAAATCATAATATCACGCCCCCGCTCCTTTGTCAATAACTTTTTTAAAAAAAATTATTTTTTTACCAATTTCATTATAATCATAAGCAGAAGGTTATTCTCATACAACACTTTCAAAAACAGACTTTCCTCAATATATAACAGATACTGCGTCCCAAATTCGCTGGCTGCGCACAGGCTGATCAGATAAAACAAAAGCCAGACGATAAGCAATCCTTTCAGACCGCCGGCGACAGCGCCAAGCAGTTTGTCAGGGCCTTTGATAACAGGAATTTTTGAAACGAAATTCAACATACGGGAAATCCATAACGTAACAAAGCCGGATACCGTCATGATAAGGAAAAATGCGATTCCTTCTATTATAAAATGAGAAACCTGTTCCGCCAGCTCATCATAAACGCCGCTCTCTGCAATGACGCCCCCGATAGCCGCCGCGGCAGTTCCGGTAAATTCTTCCAGAAATTCGTCCGGAATCAGGCTGCTTTCTTTGGAGCCCTGTTCTAAGCCCTCTTCCGTTATTTTTTCTTCCGCCATATGTTCCAGATAATCGGCGCATTTTTCCTGAATGGCATCTTTTAATCCGGTGTTCTTCTCCAGAAAATCGGTCAGCGCAGGCGTTGCAAACGTGACAAAAGCCAGCACAACGCACCATGCGGCTATGGAGTATACGGATTTTAAAAATCCTCTCCAGTATCCGATCAATATGCAGACGGCAAGGACTGCAAGTACAATCATTTCCAACAGATTCATATGTGTCTCCTTTATTTCAATTTTACTTTCTGCAGAATTCCGTCCAAAATAAAGGTGTATCTTCTGCCCGATTTTGTAGAAAAAATTTTATACAGGGCGTCGTCAAATTTATATGCGAATTTTTTTACGCCCCGCAATGTATAAATTTCACATTGATATTCGTCCCGGATGCAGATTTCGTGATTGTCCAAAAATTCTACGCTTTGGTAAGGCATGCGAAAATCCTGTTCCAGCCGAAGCTTTCCCGCCGAATCATAGATTTCCATTTTATGGCCGTTTTCTTTTTTTTCATCATCGTATACGAGTCCCAGAAACTCAGAATCATAAAAAATGCTTTTGACTTCTTTTTTCAGTTCGAGAACGGACGTCTGCTTTGGGCTTTGCTTTCCCTCAAAAAAAACAATCTGTCCGTCCCCAAAGGCCGCCATTTTATCATCTGAGATAAAGCTGATTTCCGGTATAATGGAATTGTCATAGGAATAGGAACCGACCATATTATCGATTTCATTTTGGCCCGCCGCTCCAAAATTGTAAAACGCAATCGTTGTCTTTGTTTTCCCTTTGCTGATGTCTAAAATGGATACGGCAAGTTTATTGGCGTCTTTGGAAAGGGCGATGTCTAACGGATAGCCGCTGTTTTCCACATGAATTTCACCGGACGCAAGATTTTCTCCATTTTTATTGTAAAGCTCTATGTAACCGGTGCCTTCCGACTGAGTCAGGACGGCAATCGTTCCCTGTCTGGCCATGCATATGGCGCGAATCGGCTTATTTGTCGCAATTTTTCCCTGGATGCCCGTTGTGCTTACGATGTAAATCTGGGTTCCCTGCATATCCGCAACCGCCGCATAATTTTCGCAGATGTCTGCAAATGGATTTAACATTTCAAACGCCTGATTCCAAATCAGGTTGTCCGACATGTCCGCGTAAAACGCGCCGTCGTTGTTGTAACGCAAAATATTTCCGGCAAAGCTTTCGTATTTTGTGGCTTCGCTGTCATTTCGCTCCAGCTCGGCCACAACGTCGTACGCCCGGTATTCTTTATAGATAAAATAGATGCCTCCGGCCACAACGAAAACCGCTGCCAGAATTGCTACAGCGGTTATGATAAGAGCGACTTTTCTTCGATGCCGCCAGATTTTTTGTTCCATTTCTTTTACATCGGCTTCGACTGTCTGAAACCTCCGCTTTTCTGTTTCCGTCATTTTATCCTGCTCCTGATATATGGCTTTGGCTAATATTGTACCATATATTTCTTATTTTGGAAGTATGATTTTCTGACCTGCGTAAATGGTATCCTGATCTTCAATGTTATTTGCCTCGCATAACGCGTCTAACATGGCATGGGTCTGGTATATGTTATAGCAGATCTGGCGCAGACTGTCTCCAGCCTGAACAATATAGTATCCCTGTTTTAAATATTGCTCCGCTTCTTTTGAAGTCTGCCCGTCCTTTTTCGCTTTTTCCTGATCGGCAGGTTCTTGTTTGGTTTCTTCCTGATGTTCTGCCGGATCCTCCGGCTGGTTTAACGCCGTTTCTTCTTCCTTTGCTTCGGGAATTGGTTCAGCCGGCGATTGGTTCGGAAGCGAATCCTGCTCTGTCGCTTTGTCCGGCTCTTTCGTCTGTTTGACGGGTTCTTCTATGGTGTCCTCTTCTATGGGGATGACATTGCTGCTGATTGTTTCTATGGCCACTTGATTTTGGACGTTTTCTGCTGTTTTTGAACCTTTTGTCTCCGTAGATTCTATTGCGTCCGACATTACCGATATGGTTTTTTCCATATTTTCCATGCGCCGTATGTTAGAGAGCAGAAGAACGCTGACGGAACAAAGAATAATGACTGTCAAAATGGAAGTAAGATAAGAAAGAATTCCTCCTTTGCCCTTATAATTCTGTTCTTTTTTCTGCATCATCATTGCTCGGTAATTTTTTGCCGCGTGATCCGAAACTTCTTCTGCAAAGGGCTTGTCCCCAAACAGGGATTCCTTTTTGCTGATCATATATTCCTGCATCTGAGGATTTTTTTCATAGTAAATGAAATAGCCTTCTTTTCGCCTGAGCTGTCCCTCTTTCCATGTATAAAAGGCTTCTTCCCGTTCTCTGGAGTCCATCAGAAAGAAAAACTGGTATTTTCCAACGAAGTTTATCCGGTGCATTTCCTCCATTTCTCTGCTGACTTCCAGCGTATTGCCCGGAATGTCAAGCACCCAGCCCACAATTTCACATTTATCAAAAAAACGCTGCATTTCCGTATGAATCCGGCGCCAGGTCGATTCGTTAAACTCCGGCAATTCCTCCGGCTGTTCTTTGTTTTCTACCTGAATCGCGCCGCTGATAAACGCGCAGCTTCTGTTGGAAAAATGGTTGATTTCCCCCAGCAGGATCAAAAGTCTGGGCAAAATGCCCATTTCCATGCCATTTATCTGGGCTGGATGAAGATAAGTATAGACATAGTCTTCCATGTAAATCCGAAAGTCTTTTTCCGGATTTCCAATCTGGCGTATATTTTTCGGAAGCCTGCCCTCCAGGTTTTCTTCTGTCTTAGATGTCTGCTGTATAATCTCAATCATACGCTGTCTTTCCTCCGTTTCCAGTTCAAAGCCTGTCCTTTATTTTTAGTTTTACCTTAGCACAGGCAAAATAAATTTTTTGGAAATTTATGGAAAGTTTCTAAAGAAAATATCGACAAAAAAACACGTCAGACTTCAAAATCCAACGTGTATTTCATTCTGCCGCATTTTCGGCCCTATTTCTTCTTAAAGCTCGCGCCTTCCCTCCAGCGCGCGCAGCAGCGTAACTTCGTCAATATATTCCAAATCTCCTCCGACCGGAACGCCGCTTGCGATTCTTGTTACTTTAATTCCTGTCGGCTTGATTAGTTTGCTTATGTACATTGCCGTCGTTTCCCCCTCCAGGCTGGAATTTGTGGCAATGATGACTTCGTCCGCGTCTTTTTGCAGACGCGTAAGCAATTCCTTCAGGCGAATGTCGGCAGGGCCTATGCCAAGCATTGGCGATATTGCGCCGCACAGTACATGATAAACTCCATTATACTGGCCTGTTTTTTCATAAGCCGCCAAATCTCTGCTGTTTTCCACAACCATGATTGTGCCATGATCCCGTTCCGCATTTTTACAGATGGGACAAAGCTCATCGTCCGTCAGCGTAAAACACTCCCTGCAGCAGCGTACATGGTTTCTGGCTTCTGTTATCGCCATAGAAAGCTTTTCCACATTTTCTTTTGGCAGATTTAAAATATGGAACGCCAGGCGCTGGGCGGATTTTGCCCCAATGCCCGGCAAAGACGACAATTCTGATATTAGGCGATTGATTTGATTGCTGTAGTATTCCATAAAACGCCGCCTTTAAAATGGCAGACCGCCTAAGCCGCCGCCGATTCCTCCTGTAATTTTGGACATAGAGGATGCGGAAATTTCCTCAAGCTGGCGCAGCGCTTCATTTGTCGCCGCCATAATCAAATCTTCCAGCATTTCAATATCGTCCGGATCTACCACTTCTTCTGACAATTTTACTTTTGTAACTTCCCGCTTTCCGGAAACTGTCACTTCAACCGCGCCGCCGCCGGCCGTCGCCGTAATTTCTTTTTCCTCCAGTTCTTTTTGCGCTTCTTCCATCTGGCGCTGCATTCTCTGCGCCTGTTTCATTAAATTATTCATGTTTCCAGGCATTCCGCCCGCAAAACCGCCTCTCTTTGCCATGTTTCTCCTTTCC
>CATOKN010000193.1 GCA_951800425.1 uncultured Lachnospiraceae bacterium | reverse complement strand
CTGTTGTCCATACGCACTACTTTCTGCTGGGCATGGTGTTTTTCCTGCTGCTGCTCCTTTTGGAAAAAAACTTTTCTTTTACCAACGAAAAGACAGGGAAAATACTGGCCGTTTACCATATCGGTCTAAACCTGACCGCTATCATGTTTGTCGTACGGGGCGTAGTCCAGGTACTGTCGCCCGCGCTTTCTTCCGGCATGGATGCGGCAATCTCCGGTATCGCCGGAATCGGTCATATCACGCTTGGCGTAAGCCTTACGCTTCTGCTGATGCAAATCAGGCGCATCGTATCGGCAACATAAAAATTCAAAACATTGAGAATTCGATTCCTATGCAAATTTTACTACCGTGTTCAACCGTACCAACCGAAGAAAGCAGAAGAAATCTGTTTTTCCTTATAGTAATCAAGGCGGATAAGCACAAAAACGCTTATCCGCCTTTCCATAATTATAAACAAGAAATTTACCATTTAGAAGAAAATATCATCTGGTATGTGTTCCATAATATCGCACTCTAAAATCTACTTAACCTTGATGCGACAGTCCCGTAATTATTTACCTTTTTGCTTCCGCAAGCTTTACAAGCTTTTCATATTTTCGGTCCGCATCCTTCTTCGCCCGCTCAAACAGCTCCCTCGCGCGCGTCGGATTGCTTCTCGTAAGCGCGTTAAAGCGCACTTCTCCATTTAAGAAATCAAAGAACTCGCCTTTTGGCTCCCTGCTGTCTAAATGGAACGTCGGCTCGTCCATTGCGCCGATTGCCGGCTGATACCGGAACAAATGATAATACCCGGACTGTACGGCAAGCTTTTCTTCCTCCTGCGCCATCTGCATGCCCGATTTGATCCCCTGGTTGATGCAGGGCGCATAAGCCAAAATCAAGGACGGCCCCGGATATGCCTCTGCCTCCGTAATCGCGCGGACGCACTGGTTATAATCCGCGCCCATTGCAATCTGCGCCACATAGACATAGCCGTAGCTCATAGCGATTGCCGCCAAATCTTTCTTTTTGATGTCTTTTCCGCCTGCGGCAAACTGTGCAATCGCCCCAAGCGGCGTCGATTTTGACGCCTGTCCGCCCGTATTGGAATATACCTCCGTATCAAACACAAAAATATTAATATCTCTGCCGCTTGCAAGCACGTGATCTAAGCCGCCGAATCCAATGTCATATGCCCAGCCGTCGCCTCCGAAAATCCATTTGGATTTTTTGGACAAAAACTGTTTTTGTTCCAGAATTTCTCCCGAAAGCTTACAGTCGCATTCCAAAAGGCTTCCGACAAGCGCCTCTGCCGCTTTCTGATTTTCTCTTCCGCAGTCGTATGTGGAAAGCCAGTCTTTTGCCGACTGTTTGACCGCTTCTACGTTTGACTGCTCAAAAAGCGCTTCCACTTTCTTTTTCAGATTCTTTCGAATCGACTCTTCACTTAAAAGCATGCCGTAACCAAATTCTGCCGCGTCTTCAAAAAGGGAATTGGACCATGCCGGGCCGTGTCCTTTTTCATTGACCGTATACGGCGTGGCCGGCGATGAATTTCCCCAGATTGAAGAGCATCCCGTCGCGTTTGCAATATACATCCGGTCGCCGTACAACTGCGTCAAAAGCTTGGCATACGCCGTTTCCCCGCATCCGGGACATGCCCCGTGAAACTCCAGCAACGGCTGCAAAAACTGGCTTCCTTTTACGCTGGCAACGCCAAACGCCTCTGTCAGATCTTCTTTTTTGGAAAGCGTGCATCCATAATCGAAATATTTCTGCTTATCGTAATGCTGTTCCGTCGGCTCCATAACAAGCGCTTTTTCTTTCGCCGGGCAGCAGGCCGCGCATGTGCCGCATCCGGTGCAGTCTAACACGGAAACCGTAATGGAAAACTGGTAATTCTCTTTTTTTGGCATATCCTTGCTTGCCATGCCCGCCGGCGCTTTCTGCCGCTCCTGCCTGTCCATAACGGCAGGACGAATGACTGCGTGCGGGCAGACATACGAACAGATATTGCACTCTATGCAGTTTTCCGGAATCCAGTTTGGAACGCGGACTGCGATGTCCCGTTTTTCAAACGCCGCCGTTCCGGAAGGCGTCGCCCCGCTTGCATAATCCATAAAACAGGAAACCGGCAGACGGTTGCCTTCAAATGCATTGATTGGCCGCTGGATATGATTGACATAGTCTGTCTGGCAGTCGCTTCTTCCTTTGACTTCCTTTCCAAATAAATTCTGGCTTTCACATTTGGCCCAGTCTGCGGGAATCTCCACTTTGATTGCTCCCTGCATTCCCGCGTCAATGGCGGCGCAGTTTTTCGCAACGACGTCGTCGCCTTTCCTGCCGTATGTCTTTTTCACCGCGTCTTTTAACAGCGCAATAATCTCTTCCTCCGGCAAAATTTTTGTCAGCTTAAAAAACGCCGCCTGTAAAATCGTATTGATGCGCGTCGGCCCCATGCCCGTCTCCATGCCGATTTTCACGCCGTTGATGATATAAAACCGAATCCTGTTTTCGGCAAGGTACCGCTTTAACTGTCCCGGCAGATGCGTTCCGACTTCTCCGGCTTCCCACGGGCAGTTCAAAAGAAACGTCCCTTCCGGCATTAAATCCTGCACCATATTATATTTCCAGACGTAAGAGGGATTATGGCACGCAACAAAATTCGCTTTCTGCACCAGATACGTCGACTGAATTGGTTTTTTTCCAAACCGCAGATGCGACACCGTAAGCCCTCCGGATTTTTTGGAATCATAGTCAAAATACGCCTGCGCGTACAAATCCGTATGGTCGCCTATGATTTTAATGGAATTTTTGTTGGCTCCAACCGTTCCGTCCGCTCCAAGCCCCCAGAATTTACAGCTATAGACGTCGTTTGTCATCTGGCCAGGCTGCTCGATTTCCTCCAGGGAAAGCCCCGTCACGTCGTCTTTGATTCCGATGGTAAATTCTTCTTTCTCCTTATTTGCGAAAACAGCCAGAATCTGCTCCGGCGTCGTATCCTTTGAGCTGATGCCATAACGTCCGCGCAGTACCTTTGCCTGTGCAAACTTTGTCCCTTTTAATACGGACACCACATCCAGATACAGCGGCTCTCCCGGCGCGCCCGGCTCCTTGGTCCGGTCAAGCACGGTAATCTGCTTTACCGTATCCGGCAGACAGCTAAGAAGCGCCTTCGCGCAAAACGGACGATACAGACGCACTTTGATCAAACCGACTTTTTTATCGTTACTTCCCGCCGTCACAGAAGCAATCGTCTCTTCAATCGTCTCACAGACAGAGCCCATTGCGATTACCACATGCTCGGCATCCGGCGCGCCGCAGTAATTAAACAAATGATAATCCGTGCCGATTTTCTGATTGATTTTGGCAAAATAAGATTCCACAAGTTCCGGTATCGCTTCGTAATGCCGATTCGCCGCTTCTCTGACCTGGAAAAACGTGTCCGGATTTTGTGCCTGTCCCCACTGAAATGGCTTTTCCGGATTTAAAGCGTTTTCCCGGAACTTCCTAAGAGAATCCATCGGAAACAGATCCCTTAAATCTTCTTCACTCCAAACGGAAATCTTTTGAATCTCATGCGACGTACGAAATCCGTCAAAAAAGCTGATAAACGGAATCCTGCCTTCTACCGCCGCCCCGTGCGCCGCCGGAGATAAATCCATGACTTCCTGAACGGAAGACGCGCAAAGAATCGCCGCGCCCGTCTGTCTGCACGCATAGACGTCGGAATGATCGCCAAAAATGCTTAACGCGTGCGTGGCAATGCTTCTTGCCGCCACATGAAACACGCCGGGCAGTCCCTCTCCCGCGATTTTATAGAGATTCGGAATCATCAAAAGCAATCCCTGAGACGCCGTAAACGTCGTCGAAAGCGCCCCGGCCGCAAGAGAACCGTGTACGGCTCCCGCCGCTCCCGCCTCCGACTGCATCTCGGAAATCTCCACCGTATTCCCAAATATATTTTTCTTTTCCGCAGCCGCCCAGACTTCCGTCACTTCCGCCATCACGGAAGAAGGCGTAATCGGATAAATCGCCGCAACGTCCGTATACGCATATGCCACATGGGCCGCCGCATGGTTGCCGTCCATAGTTGCCTTTGTTCTCTCCATATCAAAAACCCTCTTTTCTGTTTTTTGATAGGATTTCCAGTTTTTATAAATTTATCCGCGGAAATGTTTCATTTCTTTCTGATAATATTACAAGCGCAGCAACGCGTCGGGCTTTTGTCTTGTAATCTGTACGGTTGAACGAAAAGCGGCCAGCAGCGCCGTAAGCAGCAATGCAAAAAATATCCATCCCACCGTCTTTCCCGTAATCCCATATTCAAAATGAATCGGCTCCGAAACCTCTCTGTTTATTTCAAACGTCCCCGTTGACATATCATACGTCAATTTATAATCCTCCTGCCCTTTCGCAGGACGAAAAACCTGCGCCGTCACATCTGACACGGCGCGCGTCACCGGACGATATACCGCCCCGGCCAGAAGAAATGACGCGGCGGCAACCAGGCAGCATTCCAGCAAAATCTGAAATAAAATCTCTTTTTTTCTCACCCCGATTGAAGTCAGAATTCCAATTTCATGCGTCCGGCTTTTGATC
>CATOKN010000192.1 GCA_951800425.1 uncultured Lachnospiraceae bacterium | reverse complement strand
CATGAGATTTAAAAGTTAGAGGACGAAGAGAGTTGTAAATATAAATGATTGCGTTCGTTTTTTTGCCGTGTTATAATAAAAACGCAGCCCATAATACGGATTTAAAGGAGCCGGGGAAATGATAGTAAAAGATTCAGATAATATTTATACAGAATGCAATATATTTCTTATAGGATTTATGGGAAGTGGGAAAACGACAATTGCTAATTATTTAAAAGAGACATATGACATGGATATGGTAGAAATGGACAGCGTGATTTCAGCTCAGGAGGGCATGAGTATTTCGGATATTTTTGCATTGCATGGCGAGGAATATTTTCGCGGACTTGAGACAAGGCTTTTGGAGGATATACAAAAGAAACACGGCGTTGCGGTGTCTTGTGGCGGCGGCGTTCCAATGCGCGAAGTTAACGTGAAAGCAATGAAAAAGAACGGTAGGGTTATATTTTTGCAGGCGTCTCCGAAGACCATTTATGACCGGGTAAAGGACAGCCATGACAGGCCGCTTCTGGAGGGCAATAAAAATGTTGCGTATATTTCGGAATTGTTAGAAAAGAGAAAAGAAAAGTACGAGGCGGCTGCAGACATTTTCGTTGAGACGGATGGAAAAGAAGTTTCTGAAATTGGAGAAGAGATTATGCAAAAGCTTTTGGTATTGGAGAAGAAATAATAAAAGGTCAAAATGACGGGAGGAGACAGACCAATGGCAGAAAGAATTACAGGACATACAGAGTTGATTGGATTAATGGCGTATCCGATTCGCCATTCCAGTTCGCCGGCTATTCATAATGAGGCATTTGCGTATTTGGGACTGGATTATGCGTACCTTGCTTTTGAAGTGGATCAGGATACCCTGGAAGACGCCATAAAAGGCATGCGGGCGCTTAAAATGCCAGGAGCGAATCTTTCGATGCCGAATAAAGCGGCCGTTATCCCATATCTGGACGACTTGTCGCCGGCCGCCAGGCTTTGCGGCGCGGTCAATACGATTGTTAATAAAGATGGGATACTTACAGGCCATATTACGGATGGCATGGGATATATGCAGGCGTTAAAGGACGATGGAATTGACGTGATTGGTAAGAAAATGACGATTGTGGGTTCCGGCGGCGCAGCAACGGCGATTCAGATACAGGCGGCGTTAGATGGAGTAAAGGAAATTTCCATATTCAATATCAAAGATCAATTTTGGGATAACGCAAGGGAAACAGTAGACAAAATTATGGAGCAGACGGATTGCAAGGCTGCTTTGTATGATTTGGCTGATTTGGATAAGCTGAAATCAGAAATAGAGGATTCTTATCTTTTTGCAAATGCAACGGGCATGGGCATGAAGCCGCGGGAAGGGCAGACATATATTCCGGATAAATCCTTTTTCCGTCCTGATTTGATTGTGACGGACGTCGTGTATTCGCCGGCTGAGACGGCAATGCTGAAAATGGCCAGAGAAGCAGGATGCAAAACGATGAATGGAATGGGAATGCTCTTGTATCAGGCGGCTGAAGCCTTTCGGTTATGGACAGGCAAAGAAATGCCGATAAATCATATGAAAAAGACATTAAAAATGGATTAATTTTTTGTAATCTCAGGATAAAAAGAGGGTTTGCATCTTTTAATACACGGAGGGCAGGAGTCTGAAATGGCAGAAATGCGTTGAAAGGAGGCAGAAACATGGGATGGAATCCTGTCGTTGTAAGAAATATAAAAATTGGAGAGGGGATCCCAAAAATCTGCGTGCCGATTGTAGGAAAGACAAAAGCAGATATTTTGAAAGAAGCCGAACGGGTTCTGTCTTCTTCAGCAGATTTTGCCGAATGGCGTGCGGATTGGTTTGAGGATGTTGATAACATAGAAAATGTCGTTGAAATATTACACGATCTTCGGAATTTGTTAAAAGAAATGCCGCTGCTGTTTACATTTCGGACTGCCGGAGAAGGCGGGGAAAAAAGCATTTCGTTGGAAGCCTATGCGGCGCTGAATCGGGCGGCGGCGCAATCGGGCGTTGTGGATTTGATTGACCTGGAATTGTTTTCCGGAGAAGCTTTGGTATTGGAATTGATTGAAGAGACGCATCGCTGCGGTGTCATGGCTGTGGTGTCTAACCATGATTTTCAGGAAACTCCGGAACGTAAAGAGTTGATCCGGCGGCTTTGCGCCATGCAGTCGCTTGGCGCGGATATTTTGAAAATAGCAGTTATGCCGCAAAAGCCGGCCGATATTCTTACGCTGCTTTTGGCAACGGAAGAAATGCATCGAAAGTATGCAAAATGTCCGTTGATTACGATGTCGATGTCGGGCATGGGGATTGTCAGCCGAATTTGTGGGGAGACATTTGGTTCAGCCGTTACATTTGGCGCGGCGTCAAAAGCGTCTGCTCCAGGCCAGATTGGGACAAAAGAGCTGGCAGAGTCGCTTAGGATAATTCATAAAGCCCTTAAGGATGCATGATCCATATCGAAAAACGGAAGTTCGGAAAGGAGCGTCAGAATGCAACCGTTTTTCGTGGATATAGATGTAAAATATGTCCGAATATAAGGGGCATAAACAGGCAAATGGTTCAAGAAAGGAGAAACAGACTATGAAAGTAAAAAAGGTTGTATCAGGCATATTGGCTTGTGCCATGATACTAAGTTCCGTGCCGGTAAGGGCAGAAGGAGATGCTGGTACGGCGCAGAGCGGGCCGCAAATTTCCTTTACAGCTCCAAGAGAAGGCGGTTTTCCGGCTCCGGCAAAAGTAAATGTGGGCGCTGAGCATTATGAAGTATTTGAAGATAAGGCGAAAGACCCTGTGACTATGAGTTCCATTGAGGGCGCGGAGGATCCGGTCATTGAAAATTGCAATGGAATATGGGGATTTAACGGGCAGGTGAAGTCGGGAGCAACGAATGATAAATTTGACGTTACCGGAAATACGCCAATGATTGTTTCTTTCAAATTATTTGTAAAGAAAATGAGTACGGACACGAATGGACAGGTAATCTTTGCAAAAGGAGACAAACAGTATTCGCTTGAGCTGATGTCCAATGGCTTGCGTTTCCATGCGGCTCTTACCGGAACTGACTGGAGAAATTATACAATTAACAATTGTTTTACCAAGGGAATGAATCAATGGTATGACATCATTCTTGTAAAAGATGGAAAAACGGGCATAAGGATTTATGTGGATGATTTGGCGGGAGCGCTTGAGGGCTATCGAAGCCTTGGACATTTTGACGATCCATTTTCTATCGGAACGCAGATAGACTCAGGAACGGGACGAAGGAATTTTACGTCTGATTATGGATATGTAGCTGATTTCAAATTTTTCAATGGCGCGGCAATGGAAGGAGCAGAGAAAGAGGAATTTGAAAAGGCGGTGGATTTAGCCGCATGGGATGCAAAACCTGATGATGGAAAGGTGTCTCTTTACGAGCTTATGGAAACCGTAACGCCTACGGCTGATTTTTCATTTAAGCCTTATAGCGAGAAGACAGTATGGAGCGAAGCGGTTACCCCGGTTACTCCGCAGACGCCGGCAACGCCGACGGTTCCGACGGCTTCAGCAGTTTCAGAAGAACGCGTTGAAAGCTTTCAGTGCGGAACGGCCTATACGGCAACGACGACGCTGACTGTTCGCGATGGAGATTCGTTCCGGTTTACAGAGGCGATGACAGAGGCGATAAAGGGAGAAATTCAGGGTTATTCATACTATAATCAAATTCCCTCCTCTAGACTGACAGGTACGGCTGAAAGCGAAAAAACAGGACATGCGACAGATGGTCCGGCGAGCTGGGCAGTAGATGGAAATGAAAATACGCTGTGGCATAGCGCTTATGGTGTAGATGCATCTCTGATGGTAGATCTCAATTCGGATCCCAAACGGAATAATAGGTATACGATTACGCTTGACGAAGCGGAAGATATTGCTCGATTTGCATATGTGCCAAGACAGGACAGCGGCGGAAGTTCGAACGGCGTAATTACAAAGCTTAATTTGTATTCCAGTGATAGCGATGAGGGAGAGTTTGAGAAAATTAACGAAAGCGAAATTAACTGGGCAATGGACAGAAATAAAAAGGAAGTAGATTTTGCACCCAGGAAAGTAAAAAGGCTTCTCATAGAAGTTCTTGCAGCAAATAGCAACTTTATTTCGGCAGCAGAATTTTATCTGTATAAACGTATTGACGTACAGCCTCCGAAAGCTTCGGCAGAAGTTTTGGAAGATGGAAAGAAAATGACGGTAGAGGCTTCATACCAGGCTTCAGACGTTCCATGCGCGCATACGGCAGGTTCCATTTCTATTGGAAATCTGATTAATATGGAAGAAAAGAAAACGCGTCAGCTGGAGCCGACGGTTTTGATGGATGACGGCACTTCGCTGAAGTCGCATAAAGGTTTTCCGGCAGAATCAATTACATATGAATACGCAAGCGATAATGAAGCCGTTGCAACGGTAGATAATGATGGACTGGTTACGGCTGTCGCGACAGGAAAAGCAAATATTACGGTTAAAGTAGTCATTCCGGGACAGGATGCAATTGAAATGAAAGTTCTGGTTGAGGTATTTAAGGAAGGAAGCATGTTCCTTCATCCAGAAATGATGTATCAGAAG
>CATOKN010000191.1 GCA_951800425.1 uncultured Lachnospiraceae bacterium | reverse complement strand
TCTTTCCGTTTGTTCCCGTTACGGCAAGCGTCCTGCCTTTTGAAAACGCATAGGCCAGCTCAATTTCACCCCAGACTTTAATTCCAAGCTCCCTCATCTCATGCACCATGGGAAGATCCGTGGGAATGCCAGGACTTAAAACCAAAATGTCCGTCTGCTTCATATCTTCTTTTGTTAAAGCGCCAAGCAAAATTTTTATGTCCTGCAAATCCGGATTTTTTTCCAGAAACGCTTCTGTGTCATAATCGGGATTGCCGTCATAAAGCCTGACTGCAATCTGATGCTTTTTCAGAAGCTTTGCCGCCGCAATGCCGCTTCTGCCCAGTCCTGCAACGAGGAACCTTTTGTTCTTTAACTCCATCTTCGCCTCCCAGTCTGCTTCCTACATTGCCATAAGCGCCACAAGAGACAGCAGCGCCGTTACAATGGAAAAAACTGCCACAACTTTTGTTTCCGACCAACCGCCAAGCTCGAAATGATGATGGATAGGCGCCATGCGAAAGATTCGCTTGCCATGAGTCGCCTTAAAATAAGACACCTGCATCATAACGGAAAGCACTTCTATCATATAAATAAATCCAACAATCGGCAAAAACAACGGAAGCTGCAGCATATATGCGGCTGCAGCGACAAATCCGCCAAGCGCAAGAGAACCCGTATCGCCCATAAATACTTTTGCCGGATAGACGTTAAACAGCAAAAAGCCAAGCAAAGCCCCTACGACCGCGCAGGTCACAGGCTCGATGCCGCTCGCATTCCCTACGGCGACTACGCTGAAAAACGTAGCGACCAATACCGTCACGCTGGACGCAAGCCCGTCTAAACCATCTGTAAAATTTACTCCGTTCACCGTTCCAATCACAACAATAAACATCAGCGGAACGGCTCCTGCGCCAAGATCCAGATATTCTCCCTTAAAAAACGGAATTTTCATCAAAAGAGACACATCCGTATAATTTAAAATATAATAAGCAAACACCGCGGTTACAACAATCTGCAACAGCATTTTCTGCCATGCCAAAAGACCGTCGGATCGTCTCAGCACGACTTTTAAATAATCGTCCAGAAATCCGATTGCGCCAAATCCGACCGTCAGAAACAAAATCGGAATAATTTTTGGATAATCTTTCATAAACGGCAGACTGGTAAACAGCACGCCGGCCAGTATCATCAGACCGCCCATTGTCGGCGTTCCTGTTTTTTTCAGATGAGATTTCAATTCCTCTCTCTCCGTCTGCCCGATTTTCAGCTTTCGTAAAAATGGTATCACGACAGGCCCCATTAACGCGCTGATCGCAAATGCAATCAGAACCGGAGCCGCAATTTGATAAATCATAACTTTTCCCTCTTTCCCGTACTTTTATATCCAACTTTTCCAAACATACCCTAGTATACGTGATTATCCTCTATTCTGCAAGCTCTTCCTCCGCCTCTTTTGCCGCCTGTTCATCATAGTCAATCCCTAAGTACGGAAGAATGTTTTCAAAAATTTCCCTTGCCACAGGCGCCGCAATCGTTCCTCCGTAATAAACTCCCTGCGGATTGTTGATAATGACGAGCGCCAGCACCTGGGGATTTTCTACCGGAGCAAATCCCAAAAATGAGGAAATATATTTGTTTGCGCTTCTTGGAAGCGTCTGAGACGTAGCCGTCTTTCCTCCTATCGAATATCCCGCAATTTTCGCGTTTTTCCCGCCGCCCTCCGAAACGACCTGCTCCAGCAGATACCTGACCGTATCGGAAGTTTCTTTTGTTACGATTCCCTCTGACGCAGGATAGGAAAAACGCTTGATCAAATTTCCATTCCCATCTTTGACCGCTACACCAAAATGCGGCGTAATCCTGGTTCCGCCGTTTATAATGGAAGAAACCGTCGTAATCAACTGTATCGGCGTAATCTGAAAAGACTGTCCAAACGACATCGTCGCAAGCTCCACCAGTCCTATGTTCTCTTTGGAATGCATAATGGTCGCCGCTTCCCCAGGCAAATCAATGCCCGTTTTTTTCAGCAGCCCAAGACTTCCAAAATAGTCGTAAAAACGCTCCGGACCCACGCGAAGACCCACGTCAATGAAAACCGGATTGCAGGAATTCATAATGCCATGCACAAAGTCTTCCGATCCATGTCCGATACGCTTATGACAGTGAATCCTCCTGTCTTCCACCGTATAGTATCCCGGACAAAAAAACTGATCGTTCAAACTGACGACGCCCTCTTCTAACGCCGCCGTCGTCGTAATGATTTTGAACGTAGACCCCGGCTCATATGTGTCATTGATGCACTGGTTTCTCCACATTCCGTTTAACAGGTTTTGTTTTTCTTCTTCCGTAACGCCAACCGGCAATTCCTGATTCAACGTAAACGGATCGTTTAAATGAAACTCCGGAACATTCACCATGGCCATCAATTCCCCATTAGACGGGTTGATAATAATAATGGACACGCTGTCCGCCTGTTTTTGCTCCAGCGCTTTTTCCGCCGCCTGCTGGGCGTACATCTGTATATTATAATCCAGGCTGATGTGCAGATTATTGCCGTCTATCGGATCCAGACGGGATTCTCCGGCGTTTTCTATTTCCACCCCTCTGGCGTCAGTCAGCGTCAGTATTTTTCCGTTCTTTCCCTGCAAATACTCGTCGTATTTAACTTCCAGCCCGACAATTCCCTGATTGTCTCCTCCGGTAAAGCCAAGTACCTTTGAAGCCAGCGTATCGTAAGGATAATTCCTTTTGTAATCCTCATCCACTTTTACGCCGGATAAGCCGTATGCGCGGATTCGATCTCCCGTTTCTTTATCCACGTTTGATTTGACGCGCTCAATAGAACTGACTTTTTCTACCCTTGCCCGTACTTTCTCCTCAGAAATTCCAAGCTCCTTGGTCAGAGCCGCAATGACTCTTTCCGGATCGTCGATTTGGTTATGAATGACGGAAATGGTGCAGACCGTTTTATTTGCGGCAAGCACAACGCCCGTAGCGTCTATAATCTTCCCCCGCGCCGCTTTAATATCCCGTTCTCTCTCATGCAAATCTTCCGCTTTCTTTCCGTAATACTCCGAACAAAATATCATCAGATAGACAAGGCGTCCAACCAGAAACATCATGATAAACAAAACCGCCACAAAAAATACCATGGTTTTCCGGCGGTTGTAGGTTTTATACCGATACATAAGCAAAGCCTCATAAAAGCACCTTTCTTTCATTCTATTACTGCTTTTATGAGGTTATGATTTCTTATGCGCTTAAACTTTATTCCTCAAAAAAATCTGCCGGCCCATCTTCCGGTTCCTGAGCCTCTTGCGGGTTTTCTCCCTCCGGCGTCTGTCCGTCCTGCGGATTGTCGTCTTCTGGTTCCGGCTTTAATTCTTCATCCGGATAAAAATTTAAATAAGGAAGAATCTCCTCTAAAATTTCTTTCACCACGCCCTGGGCATAATTGCTGTGCGCCTGTTCTTTCACGTTCGGCTCATCTATAATGACATATATGACAAGCTGTGGATTTTCCTGCGGAAGATACCCGATGAAAGAGACCAGATATGTCTTGGCGTCTCTTGGATATTTCTGGGCGGTTCCCGTCTTGCCGGCCACCTGATAGCCGGCCACGGCCGCCGCCTTGCCGGTGCCCTGGTCCACGGTCCGCAGAAGGGCCTGGCGGATGAAGCTGCTGGTGCTTTCGGACACGGTCTCCTTTACCAGGCGGGGCTGGACCTTCTTGACCACGGCCCCCTGGTCGTTGACAATCTGGCGCACCACATGGGGCTCATAGTAGGAACCACCGTTGATCACGGAACAGTAGGCAGCCGCCATCTGGATCATAGTACAGTTGTAGTTCTGCCCGAAGGAATTGGTAGCCAGATCCACAGCCCGCATATTGTCCACTGTGTAGACCAGACCTGCGGATCCCTCCTCGCCAGGCAGATCGATACCGGTCTTCTTGCCGAAGCCGAAGATCTCCTGGTACCGGCAGAAACGTTCCCGCCCCATCATGGCCGCGATCTGCATCATAGCGTCATTGCAGGACTGCATCAGGGACTCTTCCACAGTCACCATGTCATGCCCCGTCCGCTTGACACAGTGGATCTTTTCCCCGTTTATTTCCTGAAGTCCGTCACAGAAGAAGGATTCTGTTCCATTAAGAATGCCCTCCTCCATGGCTGCTGCCACGGTGAAGATCTTTGAGGGAGAGCCTGGTTCATAGGTATCGCTGACGCAGTAGTTTCGCCACTCCTGGTTCCAGGCCACCTGGAGTCCGTAGGAACGGATATCATCTTCGGAAAAATATGCCCCCACCTGCTCCTCTGTAATCGTGTTTCCTGTATCCCGGTGCTGGTTTTTATATACATTGACTGCTTCTTTTCTTCCCAGGGCCAGAAGCTCCTGGTCTGTGTACTGGTCCGATACCTGTCTGGGATTATTCAAATCAAAGGTGCGGTCGCTGGACATGGCCAGAACCTCTCCGTTGCTGGGATTCATAACCACCACCCCCACCCGCTCCGAACCCACCTCAGACTGCCACTCCTTAATATAGCGCTCCACAACATTCTGTACATTCACATCCAGGGTGGAGACGATGGTATTGCCGTTGATTGCCGGTTTGATGAC
>CATOKN010000190.1 GCA_951800425.1 uncultured Lachnospiraceae bacterium | reverse complement strand
CTTCAAAGCCCTGTTTTACGGCTTTGTCCCAGGATTTGCTTCCCTCGTAAAGACCGATGATGACATGGCATCCGGACTCTTTTAAGTTTAACGCATGGGCATGTCCCTGGCTTCCGTAACCGATAATGGCGATTGTTTTTCCTTCCAGTAATGATAAATTACAGTCTTCCTGATAAAAAATTTTTGCTGACATGTGTATCCTCCTCTTTTTTCCGTTAATCTAAATATTTTACATCTGCGGAACCTCTCGTCAGTCCCGTAATTCCGGTCCTGGCCAGTTCCAGTATCTCATAGCCCGCCAAAAGGTCCATAAAGGCTTCTAACTTTGCCTGCTGTCCAGTCAGTTCAATGACCATGGAATCGTGCGTTACGTCTACTACTTTTCCGTGAAAAATCTCCGTCACGTTTAAAATCGCCTGACGGTCCGTATCTTTCGCCCGGATTTTGACTAACATCAGCTCTCTGGTCACAGAAGAACCCTGTTCTAACTTTTTAATATCCAAAACGTCTTCCAGTTTTAAAAGCTGCTTTTCGATCTGATCTAAAATCAGTTCGTCTCCGCTGGCGACAATGGTAATCCGCGTATATTTCGGATCCGCAGTCACGCCGGAAGAAAAGCTGTCAATATTGTAGCCTCTTCTGCTGAACAGGCCGGATATATGGCTGGTAACTCCGGCGGTATTTTCCACCAGCAGCGATAATACCTGTCTTCTCATAAGAAAACCTTCCTTCTTTTCACACTCACACTGAAAATTATTCTAGCACATACTGCCCAAAAGTCAATAGGTTTCATTCTTTGTCTCCCGATAAAACATCCTGCGCAGGGTGCAGATGTCTTTTGGAACGCGTTCTTTATCCGGCAGATCGTGCAGCTTTTTTACCCAGTCGTAATATTGAATGGCTTCCGGCGTCGTAAGCGCCGATGTTTTTCTGATATATCCTTTCCGGATGGCTTCGTGAGATACGCTGCGCATAAATTTCCAGAAATTATAGTAGGATAATTTCAGCTTCGTCATATATCCCGCCGCATCTTCCACTACAAATCCCTCGACAATTCTGCCGTTGTATTCGTAATCTTCTTCCATTACCTCATAATACCAGTCATAAAATTCCTGCCAGTACGCAAGCTCCGCCGCTTTTTCTTTATGGGAAAAACCAAATCTGCCCGCAATATGGCACATGTCGTCATAGGCATATTTGGCGAATGCAATCTGGTTTGATACAATGTCCAGCAAAAACAGTCCGCTTTCCGGATATTCAATAATATGCGGATCATGCTCCATATCCACGCATTCAAACACAAACGAAACCGCATGCTCTTTGATATACGCTTTCAACTCTTCTTTCTTTTCCGGAGAAATTTTTGCATGAAGCATTTCCTGAAACCATTTTGCATACTGGCTGTCGGTTGTAGATTTGCTTGCCACAAATAAATCGTCTTCGTATTCGTTATAGCTTACAATTCCAAGAAAGCCGTTTTCCTTTACATAAGCCGTAACGGGAAACTGCAATTGAAATTGCAGCATGTCAAACTGTGTTTCCTGCCGTTCGTTGATATTAAAAAATTTATCATAGGCCCTTGCAGCTACCGTATGTTTCGTTGTATCCAGATAAAGGCCTCTGGCCTTGGTTGTCTGCGCATCCCAGATTTTGTTATAAAACGCCTGGCTGGTAAAATTAAAGGAAGAAATATTTCCAAATTTCTTTTCCTGAATATAGCGGTTTTCCCGCAGATCCGCAATAATTTCTTCCACCGGACGGCTGTTTAGCTCCTGTCTGTTTTTGATTTCCGGAAGCTGAAAGACTTCGTTTTGCGTTTCTATGGCATGTATGCCGTCTTTGTCCACCTGGACGCACCTGAGGCATCCTCCATATTCTACCTGTCCTTCTAAATTGAACACTCTGTCGTTTACCGCAATGGGAACCTGCTTGGTGTTGCGATGCCCATGAATCTGGTAACAATTCTCCGGCGTGGTATCGTAAAATGTCTCTGCGATTTTTTCAAAATCGCCGTAGCTTCCGACTCCCTTGATCATCTGCTCCGTCGCTACAAAAGAAAGATTTTTGGGAATGGCGCTAAGTCCGGCGTGCGTGACAAGAAAAATGCGCTCTCCATACTGATAATACGCGCACTGCCCGAATTTTCGGTAAAGCTGGCGCAGCTCCTTTTTGGGGATACGCGCTTCATCCAGAACGTGCCTTGTGACAGTTTCAAATTCTCTGGAATTTCCGGTTTTATCATTTGCATAAAGCCACAGCCACCGCTCGTGATTTCCCTCCAGCATAAGCACGTTTTTTCTGTCTTTGACAGACATGAGAAATTCAATTACTTCTGCATTCTCGATTCCCCTGTCAATGTAGTCGCCTGTAAAAATATACATTTCATCCTCTTTTATGCCGCCGAAACGCTCCAGATACTTCTGTAAAACCGTATAGCAGCCGTGGATGTCTCCAATATGATGAATTCTTTTGTAACCGGAAAAATCCACTTTTTTCAGCCAGATCGTATCCAGCTCTTCCGGCTTTATCACTTTTACGCCGGAGGGAATTTTCTGTGTCGCAAATCTTGCGTACATGCGGTCGATAATGTCTTCCGATACCCGTTTGTACATCGCCCTTTCCGCATTTCTTTTCTTTGCTTCTGCAATCGGAATATCCGTAAAGTCAACGCAGTAAATCCGGTAACGGTACTGCATGCTAAGCTCCTTATAACGATTGATTTCCGACGTTTTTGAATTGGTGGCGTCGATTACGGTAAACTCGCCTTTCTGCATTCGAATTTCCAAAATCTGAAACAATATTTTCCATACGACGCCGTCATTGCTCTGACTGATATTTTCTGTTCCGTCTGCCAGTAAAACCGGGCTCTGGCATAAAAGCCGGATGTCGTCTGCCGATAATGCATAGGCCTTTAATCCCATCTTTTCAATCCATGTTGTTTTCCCGCATCCGGCGGAACCTCTCAATAAAAGCAGAATTCTCATGTTCAGCTCACCCTCTCTCTTTCTTTTACGGCGGGCAGAAACCCGCCGCCTGCTGTTTTCTCTTGCCGGATTATGCAAAAAACGGCATAGCCGGATATTGTTTTATCCAGTCTATGCCGTTTTACTTTTTCTAATGAAGATTCCTGTGTAGCAGCTTATGCTCTTTTCCTTTGAGGAAATCCTGATATAAAGCCTGTATGGCCGGATTTTCATCTGCGGATTTGATGTTGGAACTCTGGTCTACTTTATAGAGTCCCTCCATTCTTCTCTTCTTGGTTCTTGGTCCCGCCGGTCCCGGCTGACCTCCTCCCATGATGCAGCCTCGTTTACAGGCCATCACTTCCACAAAATCATACTGCGCTTCGTTCGCCTTAATGCGGTCCAGCAATTTTCCGGCATTGGCAAGCCCGTTTACTACTGCAATGCGGACTTCTCTGCCTCCGTGTTCTATGACGGCTTCTTTGACTCCGTCCTCTCCGCGCACGCCGGTAAAGCTGATTTCCCGTAAGGACTCGTAATCCTTTTTCTCGGACAGCCGCCGCAAAACGGCTTCTGTCACGCCGCCGGTTACGCCGAAAATCGCGCCGCCGCCGGAAGCCAGTGAAAACGGCATATCGGCAGATTCTCCCTGAATCTTGTCAAACTGAATCCCCATCTGCTTAATCATACGGATGACTTCTGTCGTAGTTAAAACAAAATCCGTATCCTGCTTACCGTCCGTATAGTTATCTTCTCTTAAAATTTCTCCTTTTTTGGCAGTACACGGCATAATAGATACTACCACGGTTTTTTTGCCCTCTTTTTCATCCCGTTCTCTATAATACTCTTTTAAAACGGCGGAAAACATTCCCTGCGGAGAACGGCAGGTGGAAAGGTTTCCTGCAAATTCCGGATATTTATTTTCACAATATTTTACCCATCCCGGGCAGCAGGATGTAAACAACGGCAGATTGTCTCCTTTGGAAAGACGCTCCGCAAATTCCGCGGACTCTTCCATGACCGTCAAATCGGCCGCAAAATTGGTGTCATATATTTCATCAAATCCCATGATGCGCAGCGCTTCCACCAGCTTGCCAAAGGAATTTTTGCCCTTGGGAATCTGGAAATGATCGCCTACCGCAATGCGGACGGACGGAGCTACCTGCGCAATGACGCGGACATTTTCGTCTTCAATGGCATCCCATACCACGGTAACATTCGAGCGTATGGAAAGCGCGGAAGTCGGGCAGACTGCCGCGCACTGGCCGCAGCCAACGCACTCCGTCTCGCTTAATTTTTTGTTAAACGCCGCCATAACCTGGGTTTTCGAACCGCGGAACGCGAAATTAATCGCGCCGACGCCCTGAATCTCATCGCATGTGCGGACGCAGTCGCCGCAAAGAATACATTTGTTCGGATCCAACACGATGCTTGGCGAACTCATATCAATCGGACGCTTTTCTCTGGTATTTGGAAAACGAACGTCATGCACGCCGACTCTGTATGCCAGGGACTGCAGCTCACACATGCCGTTTTTGTGGCAGACGGTACAATCCCTGTCATGGGACGCAAGCAAAAGCTCAATCATTAGTTTGCGATAGCTTTGGATGCGCTTGGTATTGGTATAAATAATCATCCCCGGCCTGGGCTGTTC
>CATOKN010000189.1 GCA_951800425.1 uncultured Lachnospiraceae bacterium | reverse complement strand
CCTTTAAGTCAAAATCAATAAAATCAAAAACATCTACAAAAATATAATCTTCTTTTCCAAAAAGCTTCACCGAATCTCCGTTTACCGTTACATACATCGCCGTTTCGTCATCTTCCTCACCGGCCGGTTCCACCTCTTTTCGCTTTTCTTCTTTTTTCAGCTCCTGCTTTGGCGGTTCTGCTTTTTTTACTTCTTGTCTTGGCGGTTTTACATCTTTTATTTCTTCTTTCGCGTCTGAAAATATCTCCTCTTCTTCTATGGAATCTTCCACCCAGTCAATGGTAAAATTCTCATACACCAGCGTATCGATATTTGCCGGACGGTTGTTTACCTGTATCGCATAGTTGGAACTGATTTCAATTCCCATAAATTCCGCAAGCTGTTCAATCGTATAAAAGCTTCTTGTCTCTACCACGTCGCCATTTTTAATTTCATACTCAGGCTTCTTTATCTTGCCGTTGACCTCTACGAACTTCGGACATAAGATATTTTGTCCGTTGACCACAAAATTCACGGTATCATCTTCGCTGTCAATCAGATCTGCAAGCATCACTTTTGCAGGTTTTCCAACGGTAGAGGGCTCTACGGTAATATAGCTGTTGGCAATCAGCGGCGCGTTGATATTCGTCAGCTTATCGTTTACTTTTACAACCGCGGACTCTCCCGCTTCTCCTCTTGCAATTCTGGCGCTGCCGTTTACCGTAAAATTAATTTCCTTTCCCCGCCTTGGGAACAGATATTCATTTGGAAATCCCGCCTGTAAAGCGGCGTCCACAATCGTCAGCCTGTTATTGTCATAAAGCTTAATTCTTTCGCCGTTAAAATGTACCATGACAAAGCTGTTTTTCTGCTCATAGTAATTCAGACAAATGCCCACCGGCGTAACCAGAAGCGGATCTTTTTTAATCTCCGGCTGCTCAAACGTCACCGCCTGAAGCACTTCTTCCCCGCGCAGAGCCACGCGCTCATAAGGAAGCTTTAACTTGTCTGCCAGAATAGATTCAAATCCGTGAATTTTTCCTCCTCCGCCAACAATAAAGACAGCTTTTACGCTTCTGTCTCCATTCAATTCCAAAATTTTATTGGCGATGTCCGTAGCGATGCCGTCGACCAGCTCCGCCGTCAAATCCCAGATTTCTTCGGAGCGAATGGTATGCTTTAACTGCATGACGTCCACATACTCTACTTCTTCCTCTGTCGTAGACGCAAGCTTCATATTTTCCGCCGTTTTAAAATCCACCAGATAATTTTGCGCAATCATCTCCGTAATTTCATCTCCGGCCAGAGGAATCATTCCATAAGCAATAATGCTTCCGTCCTTTGTAACACAAATATCGGACGTTCCCGCGCCAATATCCACCAGGGCTATATTCAGCATACGGAAATTTTCCGGAATCGCAATATCGATTGCCGCAATCGGCTCTAGCGTAAGATTTGCCACAGTCAGTCCCGCAATTTGTACCGCCGCGTATAATCCGTCGACTACGTCCTCCGGTAAAAATGTAACGATAACGTCTTCTGCAATTTTATCCGCCTTATGTCCTTCAATGCTGGCAAATTTTTCTCCGTTCAGAAAATAGCGGATGACGGAATACCCCACGCAATAAAATTTATAACCCGTATCGTTTTCTTCCTGTAAAATTGCCTGGGACTTTTCAATGCCAAGCAAATCCAGCGTATGCACGTCCTCTTCCGTCACGATGGTTTCTGACTCATACTCATGCTCAATGTTGACGGTCACCGTTTTCAGCACTCGTCCGGCAGCCGCAATGCATACGGAAGTCAGCGTCTGGCCCGTCTGCTCTTCTAACGACTCCTTTACCGCGCGTATGGTGCCTCCAACTCTGCCAATGTCATGAATCTGTCCGTCCAGCATTGCCCTCGTCTCATGCTCCAGAGAATGCTGCGCCGTTACGATAAATTCTTTCCCGATTTTATACCCTACCGTTCCGACGACGTTGCGCGTTCCAATATCCAGTCCAAAGACCAGCTCGCCTCCAATTTCCCTCTTCTCCATTTTCTCATCTCCTAACCAATTTTTTCCTGCTTCTATCTGCAAATGCCTTTCTTATCTGGCAAAAAGCCTCCTCCAGCGAACCGTTGTTTTCAATCACGACGCTGCAGCGTTTTTTATATTCCTCCTCAGAAAGCTGGCTCCAAAACAAAACGTCAATCTTTGCGTCGGAATAGCCGCGCGTTTCTTTGAGCCGTCTGCGCCGGGTCTGTCTTGACGCGTCAATGTACCACAGTTCATCACATATTTTATCATATCCTTCTTCAATTAACAGCGCGGCTTCTAAAATAAAATAAGAAAATTTTCCGTCTTCCCTTTCTTTTTTTACCCGCTTTAAAATTTCACGCTTAACAGCCGGATGGACGATGCCGTTTACTGTTTTCCGTTTCTTTTCATCCGAAAAAATAACTGCCGCGAACTTTTTCTTATCCAGTCCCCCCTGCGCCGAAAAAATATCTTCCGTTCCAAAAACAGTCCTGATTTCTTCAAAGCAGTCTGTTCCCGGAAGCATCAGCTCGTGCGCCAGCTCGTCCGCAAGCAGGATATACGCCTGGTATTCTCTCTGAATAAAGTTCAAAATTTCAGATTTTCCGGCTCCAACGCCTCCCGTAATTCCTATAAACTCCATGTTCCCACCTATTTTGCTTCATACCAGTTTTTTCCGTCGTGCATATCAATTTCCAAATCCACGGATAAATTTGCCGCGCCTGACATTTCTTCCGACAGTATTTTTTTTACCTGTTTGAGTTCCTCTGTTCTTGCTTCAATCAAAAGCTCGTCATGCACCTGCAAAATAAGTCTGGACTTTAATCCCTCTTTTGCCAGGCGGTCATGTACGCGTATCATGGCAATTTTAATAATATCCGCGGCCGTTCCCTGAATCGGCGCGTTCATAGCGACGCGCTCTCCAAACGATCTCTGCATAAAATTGCTGGAAGCAAGCTCCGGAAGCGGTCTTCTTCTGTGGAACATCGTCAGAGAATATCCTTTTTCTTTTGCATCCGCAACAAGTCCGTCCAAAAAGCTTTTGATTTTCGGATACGTTTCAAAATACCGCTCAATATATTCCGCCGCTTCTTTCCGGCTGATGCTCAAATCCTGACTCAGCCCAAACGAGCTGATTCCATAGACAATCCCAAAATTTACGGCCTTTGCATTTCTTCTCTGCAAATCCGTCACTTCCTCAAACGGAACATGAAACACCTGAGAAGCCGTAATTTTGTGAATGTCTTCCGCCTCCCGATACGCCTGAATCAGCTTCGCGTCTCCCGACATATGGGCAAGCACGCGAAGCTCAATCTGAGAATAATCCGCGTCTACAAATACGCACCCCTCGGACGGGAAAAAGACTTTGCGAATCAGACGGCCCAGCTCCATGCGAATCGGAATATTCTGCAGATTCGGATCCGCGCTGCTGATTCTTCCGGTCGCCGTTATCGTCTGGTGAAACGTACTGTGTATGCGTCCGTCGTCGTCAATAAAATTCGCAAGCCCCTCTGCATAGGTGGACTTTAATTTTGCAAGCTGCCGGTATTCTAAAATTTCCGCAACCAGCGGATATTTGGGCGCAAGCTTATCCAAAACGTCAGCCGCCGTAGAATATCCCGTCTTTGTCTTTTTTCCGTACGGCATTTTTAATTTTTCAAAAAGAATGACGCCAAGCTGCTTCGGCGAGTTGATGTTGAATGTTTCTCCGGCCTTTTCGCAAATGCTCTGCTCCAGTTTTAAAATACGCTCCGTTAATTTTTCTCCATAGGAAGCCAGAGCCTCTTTGTCCGCCGCAATGCCAATCTGTTCCATCTCCGCCAGAACATAAACCAGCGGAAGCTCAATCTCCTCGTATAAAGCGAGCATATTTGCTTCTTTTAACCGCTTCGTCAAAACGTCTTTCGCCCTCCACGCAGTATACGCCATATAGCAAATACACGTCAAAAATCCCTCTTTCTGCTCTGCCATTCCCCCGGCGAGAGACAGTTTGCCAAGCAAATCCTCCTGTGACGGAGCCATCAAGTCCAGTTCGTTTTTGGCAATGTCTTCATATGCATAAGCGCTTTGCAGCGGATTTAACAGATAAGCGGCGATGCCGCAGTCAAATGTCCCAGAGCGAATCTCTTCCTGTTCCGTAGGAAGCTGCAGCAGCTTAATGTGTTCTTTTAAATCCAGAAAAGAAAACACAACGTCTTTTGCAAGCATCTGCCGCAACCGCTCTTTCAGATATTCGTCCGTCAAAAATCCGGACGCCGGAAGAAACGCCGTATGCTCTTCCCCATAGCAGATGGAGACGCCAAGCAGTCTCCCTTTTTCCGACACGGTCGCCATTCCGAGAAAGCCGCTTTGCTCCGCCTCTTTTAAATATGCTTCCGCTTTGGAAAAATCGTCAAGAATACAGAAATGTTCTTCCGCCTGATTCCTGCAAACTTCTACTTCAAAACGCTTTAAAATGCTTTTGAGTTCCAGCTTTTTACACAAAAGATACGCTTCTTTCGTGTTCAAATCGCGCAAAACGGCGTCGTGAAAATCGTACTCCAAAGGCACATGTACGTCAATCACCGCCAGTTTTTTTGAAAGCTCTGCCAAATCATAATGCGCTTTCAGATTTTCTTTGGCCCGGTTGGGCTTTATTTCCTC
>CATOKN010000188.1 GCA_951800425.1 uncultured Lachnospiraceae bacterium | reverse complement strand
CGCAGCCGGTGCGCGGAACGCCTGTTTTCTGCTTTTCGGGAATTCGGCGTGCTGCAGGAGCTGATGGAAGATGAAGAAGTGACGGAAATTTTAGTCAACGGGCCGTTTCGCATTTTTTATGAAAAGCATGGAACGCTGCATTTGTTTTCGAACTCGTTTTCCGGAGAAGAAGAGCTGTCTGATTTTATACAGGCAATCTGTGCGAAAGGAAACCGGGCGGTCAATGAAGCTGCTCCGATTACGGACACCAGATTGCCGGACGGTTCCCGCGTCAACATTGTCTTAAATCCCATTTCTTTGGACGGAGCGTCTCTGTCCATTCGAAAATTCTCAAAAGAACCCATGAATATGAAAACATTGCTGCGTTACGGATCGCTGTCGCAGGAAATTGCCCTGTTTTTAAAAAAGGCCGTACAGGCGGGATATAACATTTTCGTATCCGGCGGAACCGGTTCCGGAAAGACGACATTTTTAAACGCGCTGTCAGAATATATTCCGGCAGACGAGCGGGTGATTACAATTGAAGATTCTGCGGAACTGCAGTTAAACGGCGTGCAAAATCTGGTGCGGCTCGAAACCCGGACGGCAGGATTTGACGGAGTTGCAACCATTGGCATCCGGGATTTGATCCGGACGGCGCTTCGTATGCGGCCAAGCCGTCTGAGCGGAGAATGCCGTGGACCGGAAGCAATTGATTTGCTGAGCGCCAATAATACGGGTCATTCCGGGAGCCTTGGAACGGGCCATGCCAACAGTACGAAAGATATGCTTGGCCGTCTGGAGACTATGGTTTTGATGGGCATGGAGCTTCCGGTGGCTGCGATTCGGGGCCAGATTGCATCCGGCATTGATTTGCTGGTACATCTTGGCAGACTGCGGGATAAAAGCAGGAAAATGCTGGAAATTGCAGAGCTGGAGGGAGTTTTTGACGGAGAAATCCGGTTAAATTCGTTGTACCGTTTCAGAGAGACGGGCGAAGAGAAAGGAAAAATACAGGGAACATGGGAAAAAACGGGCGAGCTTTTGCACAGAGAAAAATGGATTGCGGCAGGATTTTTAAGCGAAAAGAAAACTGGATTGTAACAGGCGCGTCTTTTGGGGCCAGCGGACTGATTGCATATCTTTTTTATCATTCCCCGTATGGAATGTGCAGCTTTCCGATTGTTTTTTTCCTGGTGCGGCGGATATATCGAAATGAGAAAGAGAAGCGGAGAAAAAAGCGAATCCATTTGGAATTTAAAGATTATATGCATGCCGTCAGCGGGCTGCTTCTTTCCGGAAACTCGGCAGAACGGGCGTTTTTACGGGCGCAGGAAGAAGTCTTTCAATTGTATGGCAGACAATCTGTGCTTTTGGAGGGACTTTTTGGAATGGAGGCAAGGCTTTCGCTGCAGGAACCGCTGGAGCGCATATTGATTGATTTTTCGAAAAGCGCGGGCAGCGAGGATATTGAAAATTTTGTCGATATTTTCTGTTATGCCAAGCGCAGCGGCGGTGATTTTGTCCGCATCATAGCAACGAGCGTAGAGCGTATCTGCGATAAAGCCGAAGTTTTGGAGGAAATACAGACCGTTCTGGCAGAAAAGGCGTTGGAACAAAAAGTGATGTGCGCGGCGCCGCTTGGAATTTTGTTGTTTTTTAAATTATCATCGCCGGATTTTATCGGTATTTTGTATGGAAATTTTATGGGCGTATCAATTATGACGGCGGCGCTGCTTTTATACGGAGTATCGTTTTATCTTGGCATGAAGATTTTGGAGGTTGAGGTTTAGGGATGATTTTATGCGGCGTAATTTGTACGGTGCTTTTGACGGGAATGGCTATGCTGCGAAAAAAGGCGATCTGGCAGAATATACGAAGTCCCTGCCTGGTTTTGCTGGCATTTGGCGTCATGGGATTTTTGGCGGCGGCGGCCGAACGGGGCGCAAAAGACGGGGCAAATTTAAGAAAAATTCCAAGGAGGGAGCCGGGAGAGGGCGTTTTGGAAACGGAAGTTTACGTTGCGTTGGAGGACGAGGAGGAAGCATATCCGGTTTTACTGGCTATCGAAGAACGAAAATATCGAAAGTCGGAAGAAGAGGGCCTTTTAGCGGCGGCGATAAAAGAAGTTAACGACAAATTTTGCGGACAAAATTCATCGTTAGAGCAGATTATGTCGAATCCTGTCGTCTGCGAATCCTATCAGGAGGGCAGGGTTTTGGCAGAATGGTCATTTTCGGAGAAAGATGTGATTTCGCCGGAGGGCGAAATTAATCCGGAGGCGCTGAAAAAAAGCAGACAGCGGGTGGAAGCGTTTGTTGCCCTAAATTGCGGGACAAGTGAAGAAGTTTACAGATTTGCTTTCTGGATTTTGGCAAATCCAAAAACAAAAAAAGAACAGGCTATATTAGAGGCAAAAGAAAAAATTGCCGCGCAGGACAGCACAGAGGCCGTCGTCGTGCTGCCGGACGAAATAGGAGGACAAAAAGCCGCATGGAGCAAACCGTCTACCGTGCAGACGGCAGAAATCCTCGGGCTTGGCATTTTAGCGGCAATTGCAGCCGCGTATGCCGCTAAGGAGCAGAAAGAACGTCAGATGCGGAAAAGAAAGCAGCATCTGCTGCTGGCCTATCCGGAGTTTGTCAGCAGACTTTCGCTTCTGTTAGGAGCCGGAATGACAATTTCCGGCGCGCTTAGGAATATGAACAGGATGTACCAGAAACGGAAAGCAGCGGGAAAACGGGAAGAAGCGTACGAAGAGCTGGAGCAGATGATGTTTGATCTGGACAACGGCATGGGGGAGGTTCGGGCGTTTCAGAATTTTTCTGAGAGATGCGATTTGCAGCCCTATCGGAAACTTGCTTCTTTGCTGGCGTTTGGGCAAAAGGCGGGAAACCGGAAATTGACGCGGCAGCTGTTAGAAGAGGCGGATCGGGTATTTGCGGAACGGAAAAATATGGCGAGGAAGCTTGGAGAGGAAGCAGGAACAAAAATGCTGCTTCCCATGATGATGATGCTTATGATCGTTATGGCGGTAATTATCATACCTGCGTTTTTATCTTTTTATGGATAAACATAAGAAATGGAGGAATTTGTATGAGAGAATGGAGACAATTTTTAGAAGAAGAGGATGCCGGAGGCGTTGTGGAAGTTATCCTGATACTGGTCGTATTAATTGGAGCCGTCGTTATTTTCAGGAAGCAATTGCAGTCTTTGGTGGAGGATTTGATGAGTTCGGTAACGAAGAAAGCAAAAGCTGTGGAATGAGAAATGGAAAATTGAAGCAGGCTTCCATTACGCTCCCTCTTTGCATGGCGCTTGTCCTGTCGGCGGCTTTGATTCTGGGACTTGTGGAGGGGGCGCGGTTTTACGGATTCAATCAGGATGCGCAGGAAGCTGCGAATCTTACGTTGGAATCGTTGTTTGCCGGATACCAGAAGACGCTTTTTGAAGAATCCCGGATGTTTTTTCTGGATAAATTCAGAAAACGCCTCTTCTTCTGTCAGATCGTATATATTTTCCGAAGTACCTGTCCGCCTGCCGGCTATGTACGGAGTCTGTTCCCGATCTCCCTTCTCCCATATATTTTCATCTGTGGTGCTTCCGCAGGATGCCGCAAAGTAATAGGCCTTCACCGGGCCGTCTCCATAGAGCATGATCTGCCCGGCTGTCGCCTCTACCGCCTGATCCGTCGTCTCCTGGCTGTCAATATGATTGTAGACCTGATAAGAGACGCTGTCATTCACATGTGCCTCATACTCCGGATATGCATATTCCCTCATCTGCCATACCGCATACGTCCGTGCACAGACCGCCTGCGCCTTCAGAGCCTCCTTCGCATAGGCGGACGGCATCTCGCTGGGCACCACCCTGCGCAGATATTCCTCCAGCGGCACCTCATTGACGATCACCCAGCCTTCTTCTTCTTCATAGTAGATCAGTTCCCCCGGATAGTCCCGGGGCAGCTCCTTCTCCCTGTGCCAGATGCTGCCGTCCTCTGCCAGAATCAGCACGCGGATTCTGGCGTCCGCCCCCGGCATCTCCCATACCTCCTCCGGCGTCACTGTATATTCCTCATCCTCTTCGGGAATCACCAGCTCTTCTCCTTCCACCGGCGCCTCTTCTTCCGGCTCCCTCCTGCTCTCCGGCATAATCAGCAGGATCAGAAATCCCAGAAGCACCACAAGAAGCATCGCCTTCTGCTGCAATCTCTTTCTATACATCCCATCCCTCCCCAAATCCTGCTCCCGCTAAAAAACGGGTACTGCAAGTCTCTTGCAATACCCGGTATCTTTCATTTCCCAAAGTGCCGTTCCCTGTATTTTGACGCCTAGCTCAAAAGCCAGGTGGGTAACCTCATCAAGCGTTCAGCCTTCCACTGGCGTCTCCTTAAGACGGAGGCATGACATCCAGCTTGAGATATCGGAATCCCATAAACGTAAATGTAGGTTCAAAATGACAGGGCTCTCGAACACCCCAGGAAATCTGTAACTCTAGTATAACCTATTTTTTCGAGTTTGACAACCACAGTGCACAAAAACTTGTTCCAATTTTTCAATTTTCTGGAAAATACGACAAAAGGGACCTTATGTATGCTTTTCCATGCTTCATTCTATGTCCCCCGGCCGGGATTTATACCCGAAAACATGTGCACGACAAAAGAGACACCGCAAAGCGATGTCCCTTTCTGT
>CATOKN010000187.1 GCA_951800425.1 uncultured Lachnospiraceae bacterium | reverse complement strand
ATCATATACGGCTCTTCTCCCGTAGAAGCGGCGCCGCACCAGATGCGCAGATTTTTTGTATTGGCCTCTTTTGTTTTCAGCCAGGGCAGAACTTCTTTTTTAAAATACTCAAAATGCTCAAATTCCCGCATAAAATATGTATGGTTTGTCGTCAGCAGATTTACGAGCATTTTTTCCAGCGTGCCGGTCTTATCTGTCTTAATGGCGTCCAGATACTGGGTACAGGTCGCGTAGCCGCTTTTTTTTAAATAATTGTCCAATCGTCCATTGATAATGACTTTCTTCTGAGTTAAATCAATTCCATAATTCTTTTTCATATAGCGCGAAATTCTTTGAAATTCCTCATCCGTTATCAATGCTTTTTCCTCCTGTCATAATAATGAAGTTCGTCAGCATAACTGACGGGATATTTTACAGCATATTTCCAAAATATCGGGGTTTAATTTCACGCCCGATTCTTTCTTCATGACGTCCAGAGCTTCTTCCCTTCCACAGTCCTTATTCTCTGTCAGGGAACAGTACATATCCATCATAGATACAATCTGGGCGGCCAGAGGAATGTCGTCGCCCGAAAGGCCGTCCGGATAGCCGCTCCCATCCCAGTTCTCATGATGATGACGTATGATATCCACTGATGTAACAACAAAATCGTTGTAGTCATTATTTGCATAAAGATCACTTAGAAATTTCGCGCCAATTTCCGTATGCGTCTGCAAAACCGCATCCTCTTCTTCCGTCAGATTTGTCCTTTTACGTGAAATTTCCATTGGAATGCCAATATTTCCTATATCACAGATTGGCGCCGCCAGTTCTATCGTGTCAATAAAAGAATCCGAAATCTTGCTTTCAAACAAAGGCGAAAGCTGCATTCCCTGAGCCAGAACACGGCAATTGGATTTCAGCCGCTCCATATGCCCCTTTTCTTTATCGGAATTTTTAGATGCAATATTAGCCAGCGCATATAATATATTTTTCTTTTCCTGCTCCATCTGCACAAGCTGTTCGCTGACGGAAACCTGAAGTCTTCGGTTCATCTCCATCAGTTCCTGCTTGGCTTCATTCAGACGAAGATAAACGCCTACGCGGGCCTCAATCACTTCTGCTACAAAAGGCTTTGTAATATAGTCTTCGCCGCCAAGAGAAAGTCCCTCGACAATGTCTTCCGGATGATCAAACGCGGAAATAAAGACAATTGGAATATTTTTCGTCTTTTCGTTTGCCTTTAAGACCCTGCACAGCTCATATCCGTCCATGCCGGGCATCGAAATATCCGTTAAAACCAATTGAGGCGCATGTTCTTTTACCAGCTCCAAAGCCAACTCGGCATTGTCCGCCAGAATCGGTTCACAACCCATGCCGCTTATAATTTCCTCAAGAATCAGACGGTTTGTTTCCACGTCGTCTACAATGAGAACTTTCGCATCCATCTCCGTATCAGCCTCCTTGTTCCTTAAGAATACGGTTTAATTCTGCAAACTCAGTCGTTATCTTATCGTATTTTTCTTTTTGTATGGCCATTTTCAGCCGCAAAACTACCCGGCCTACTTCTCTCGGAGCCCCGCTCGTCAGTTCCCGGACAGTATCCATAAACATTTCTGCTTTTTCCCAATTCTCCATTTCCACACAAAGGATTAATTTGGAAAGACTGTTTTTTAAACTCTTAAAATTCTCCGGCGTACCATACTGGCGAATGTCTTCTACGGAGTCTTCTTCTACTGCGCTTGTAAACAAAGGCGCCTCCATGCCCTCCGGCTGCGCCGGAGTATTTTCATCTTCTTCGCACAAGCCTACCCAGATAGAAAAGGAGAATGTACTTCCCTTGTTTTTCTCGCTCTCCGCTTCGATTCTCCCGCCCATCAGTTCTACCAGCTGCTTGCAGATGTTTAATCCCAATCCCGTACCGCCGTATTTTCTGGAAATAGACGCGTCCACCTGGGAAAAGCTTTGGAATAATTTTTCTTTATCCGCTTCATCAATTCCGATTCCCGTATCTTTCACCATAAAGAACAATTCAATTTTATCGTTCACGCGGGCCGTCCTGACAGCTTCAACGGTAATTTTTCCTACGGAAGTAAACTTCTGGGCATTGGAAATGAGGTTTCCAAGAATCTGCACAATACGAAGCTCATCGCCGATAATATATTCCGGTATCTGCGGAGACGCCGTCATAAAAAATCCCAGCCCTTTTTCCGTAAGCTTATTGATGTGATTTTCTTTCACATAATCGAGCATATTTCTGAAATGGAATTTTCGCGGCTCCAACGTAAATTTTCCGGCCTCAAGCTTGGAAAAATCCAGAATGTTGTTGATAATTTTATTCATATCGCCGCAGCATCGTTCAATCAGCTTTAATGATTTTAGAAGCTGTTTGTCTAGCCCGTCGCTGTAAAGCTCCCTGACATTCCCCAAAATGCCGTTGACCGGAGTCCTCAGCTCATGGGTCACATTTGCAACGAATTCGGATTTGACTTTCATTGCCTGCTGCGCTTCCTGTTTCACCTGTTCAATTTCTTTATTTAAAAACTGTTTTTCCAGTATGTCATTGGCCATGCAGATATATGTACCGGGAAGTTCTTTGCTTCCTACAATTCTTGCTTCTACCGGAAAACAGGTCAGATTTTTGCGGTATGCAACAAGATTGTTGATTTCACTGCCATACGCATAATCTGTCTCAAAGCCGGCTTCTGCGGGCCGGAATGTATTTGGAAAAACGTCGCTGATGCGTCTGCCGCACAAATCCCCCTCATATTCCAGCTTCTTTTCCGCCGCATGATTCGCATAAGAAATACTTCCTGACTCATCAAAAATGAGAATCATTTCCAGAGCGTCTTCAACGGGAACTATGCCGCTTTCCCTTTCTTTCATAATATCCTCCTGTTTTAAACCTAAAAAGGCAGCAAAAGACATTTACACTTCTTTGCTGCCTGCTATAAGTTCCAAGTATTACGAAAAATTATACATCTCCATCAGTTCCACAGTATTGGAAAACTTTTCTTTTGCAACCTTAAAACATTCCAGTATGTTGGGAGGGAACTGACCACACTCCCCATTCATAATCATATTATATGCTTCGTCAGTAGTAAACGAACTCTTATATACCCTTGGACTTATCAAAGCGTCATAAACATCCGTTATGGCAACAACCTGCGCGCTGATCGGAATTTCATCTCCCGCCAAATGATCCGGATAGCCTCTGCCATCCCACCGTTCATGATGATGGCGGCATATTTCATAGCAGTATCGATCAAATTCACTCGTTTTATTCCTGTAAAACTTCTGGAGAATTTCTCCTCCAATTGTCGTATGCGTCTTCATAATTTCAAACTCTTCGTTTGTCAGACGGCCGGGCTTAAGTAAAATAGCATCCGGAATGCCGATCTTGCCAATATCATGCAAAGCCGAAGCCCTGGTAATCAAGTCTACCTGCGCCTCTGTCAGCCCGTACTCCGGAAACTGTTCCATTAAACAGTTGAGCATAATTCTTGTCAGATATTTGATGCGCTTCGTATGATCTCCCGTCTCAGCATTTCTGGATTCTATGACCGAACTGAGCGCGTCAATGATAAACTCATTGTTTTCGTTCATTTCTTTCTGCTGCGCCAAAAGCTCTTCTTCCTGTTCTTTTAAGCGCACTTCCATATTATGCTTATTCTGATACAGCTTTATAATGTTATTGCATCTTTTCCTGACAATATACGGATAAAACGGTTTATGTATGACATCCGCAACTCCAAATGAATATGCTTTGTCTTCACTGTCTCCAATTGTTTCGCTCGTTATCAGTATGACGGGAATTTCATCTAAAAGTCCCTCGGCTTTCATATATTCGAGAACTTTAAACCCATCCATAACCGGCATGATAATGTCCAGTAGAATCAGTACGATATTTCGATTCTTCTCAATATGGCTGATTGCTTCCCGGCCATTGCCGGCTTCAATCTTTTCATATTCATCATCATCAAACATCCCGTCAAGTATCAATCGATTTATCTCTTCATCATCTACGATTAATATCTGCTGTTTATCCATGACGTCCTTTCACCAAACCTGCTTGCTTTTAAAATTAACATTTCTCTGCTATTTAGGATAACATTTTTGAATGCGATTGTCAAACAATTAATTTGAGCTGCACGGCGCAGATAAAACAGACAAATGTCCTGAAAATGATGCCTTTCATTTTTTTCTATTATAAGTTCGGATATTCTCTCTGTCTACCGGAAATGCCATCCAATTTTCTGTCTGTCCTTTTCGCTCTCGCAAAATTGGCTTGTTCATTTTTGAAATAATTGGATATTTTAATAAAGCCAATATATGTGTATGATGACAAAAAAAATAGAAGGAGCTAAATTATGGAAAAAAACACAAAAAAACTGGTGATTGCCGCTCTGATGGCAGCATTCACCTGCGTCGCAACTATGATTATCAAGCTGCCCACTCCTACGTTCGGCTACGTGCATTTGGGAGACGGGCTTGTACTTCTTTGCGGAATTGTCTTGGGCCCTCTGATTGGCGCGCTTTCCGCCGGCACAGGTTCTATGTTTGCAGATCTCTTTTCCGGCTACCTGTCATTTGCTCCCGCCACGTTTCTTATCAAAGCTTTAACGGCCGGCGCGGCAGGATTCCTGTTTCATACTCTGCAAACCCGCACAAAATCATCCGCCCGCGCGCGTAATGTCTGTTTAGCCGCAAGCGGCCTGATTGG
>CATOKN010000186.1 GCA_951800425.1 uncultured Lachnospiraceae bacterium | reverse complement strand
ATGTCGTCCACCGTGACAGCAGTTTTGGATTCATATTCGGAAAGCAGAACTTTCATGCGTGGGGCAACCTCTTTCGGCTTTGCCGTTTCACGGCCGCCGACCATATTGGTTCTTTTCTTGTAATCCCCAACGGCAAACCATTCAAGCGAGGAATCCTTTGTACTTTGCTTTAAAATGCGGTGCAGCTCTTTGATGATATTCTCGGTAAGCTGTTCTTCCGCCATATCAATACAAAAGTCAATGGCCCGAAAATGATTGACAGTTTCGATAATATCATCAACAGGGATTCCTTGCCCGACATCTATTGTGTTTGTTTCAAAAATCAGACGGGTCTGATCTTCACTGAGTTTGCTGCCCTCTATGTGATTGGAGTTATAGGTCATCCGTACTTGAAGTTCATGGTACAGACCTCCGGGCATACGGATGTTTTTCTCATCTCTGAGCGTTTGAAGCAAACTGTTATCCGAAATAGTCTGGCATAGTTCATCTGCAGAACAACCGAAAAACCCAGCCATTTTTTCAAGAACATGATTGGCGACTTTCTCTCCCCGTCCGATTTTTGCCATGGTGCGGGAGGAAATACCAATCTCCTTAGCCAATGCCGTTTTCGTCAAATCTTTTTCTTTCAGTTTTTGCAGCAGACTGGCATATGAAATCATAATATTCACCCTCTTCCTTTACTTATTATACCAAAAATAGCAAAAAAGTAAATTAATTTTGTGAATATATCAGCTTCTTTCCGGAAGCCCAAACAGCACTTCGGTAACAGAATGCTTCAACATATAATCATAGATTTCCGCCAGCTCTTTCGCGGATACGGCCATGCCGCTTTTCATCCAGACAATGACGATGGAACACATCGACTGGGCATAATATTCCGCGACGCGATCCGACGTAAGAAAAGAAAACTTGCGAATTTTATCTTCTGCGTTTTTCTCAATAATTTCCAGAAGAATCCCTTTTACGCAGCTTCTTGCAATGGATTCAAATGAATTTTGTCCCTCAAGCCGCACCGCCTGCATATAAAATTTCTGCTCTTTTTCAATATTGATAAACAACAGCAAAAGCGCTTCGTTTATCATTCTGTTTTCAATCAGCGGACGGACGGGCTCTAGCAGTTCCGTCTTTATGATCCATTCCAAAAGCTCATATTTATCCTGAAAATGATTATAAAACGTAGGTCGAATCACGCCCGCCTCATCTGTAATTTCTTTGATGGTGATTTTATCAATTGGATGATGCAATGCCAGTTTTTTAAAACTTTCCGCAAGTAAAACATCTGTCGCGTTTTTTCCCGACACCGTTTCTATTCCCCCATTTCCGTTTATTTTCTCTCCTGAATCATCTGATCTAAGGTACGCATCGTCTTCTTTAAATATATCAGCGTAACAGTAAACGAAACAATTTCCGCAATCGGGAATGAAAGCCAGACTGCGTTTAGCTCTCCGGTCAGAGAAAGCAGGTAAGCCGCCGGAATTAAAATTACAATTTGCCGGATCACGGAAAGCACCAGGCTGTATACGCTTTTTCCAAGTCCCTGAAAGACGCCGCTCGCCACAATCGACACGCCCGCAAAAATATAGCAGGTACACAGAATCCGAAGCGCAGGTACGCCGATTTTTAACATCTGATCCGAAGCTTTAAAAAGCATCAGAAGCATTTCGGGTATCAGTTCCGCCGTCAAAAGTCCGGCCAGCATAATGACAAACGCGGCAATCATGCTGCTTTTCATTACTTTTATAATCCGCTCCTTATATCCTGCTCCGTAATTGTAGGCCACAATCGGAATCAAACCGTTGTTTAAGCCAAAAATCGGCATAAAGATAAAGCTCTGCAGCTTAAAATATACGCCGAACACCGCCGCTGCCGTCGAAGTAAATCCAAGCAGAATCTTATTCATCAAAAACGTCATCACAGAACCGATCGACTGCATTAAAATCGCGGGTACCGCCACTTCATAAATCTGCTTTAACGTCTTTGCGTCCGGACGCATCTGTGGAATAGACAGCCGGACTTCCACGTTTTTCTTCTTATTATAAAAGATGGCAAAAATCATTGCCACAATCTGTCCAAATACCGTCGCTGCCGCCGCTCCCGCAATTCCCATTTTCGGAAATCCAAACAGACCGAAAATTAAAATCGGGTCAAAAATCAGGTTGATGACGGCTCCCGTCGTCTGGGTAATCATCGTGCATACGGTGCGTCCCGTCGCCTGTAAAAGCCGCTCAAAGCAAAACTGCCCGAACATGCCAAAGCTCGCCGCCGTACAAATGAAAAGATACGTCTTGCCATACTCGATAATCTCCGGTATATCCGTCTGCAGCCGGTAGTAAGTGTCGGATAAAAATAATCCAATCACCAAAAACAGCAGATAATTGCACACCGCAAGAAATACCGAATTATTTGCCGTCAAATCCACTTCTTTCATTCTCTTTTCGCCAAGCCGCTTAGAAAGCAGGGCGTTGACGCCGACTCCCGTTCCGGCGCCCACCGCAATCATAAAATTCTGCAGCGGAAACGCCAACGATACGGCCGTCAGCGCGTATTCGTCAATCTGCGCCACAAAAATGCTGTCCACAATATTGTAAAGCGCCTGTACCAGCATGGAAATGACCATTGGCAAAGAAATATTGACCAGCAATTGATTGATCGGCATTGTTCCCATTTTGTTTTCTTTCTGTAGTTCCATTTCTTATGCATCTCGCTTTCTAATCCGTCTTTTCTTTTGTCACAATTTCCGCGTCTACGACTTCTATATCCGAATCCTGAAATATTTCCACTTCTTCTTTGATTTCCTTTGCCGTTTTTATGACCTGGGCAATAATCCAGAGATCTGTAATTCCGTCATAAATCAGGACAATGCCCACAAACGTCATCGTAACGGAAATCATGCCAAAGCAATCCACGATGCAGGCGGCTCCAAGTCCCATCCCAAACACTGCAAAAAGGAAAATCACCCACCAGTTTTGAAATCCGTTCCGCTTTGTCTCGATGGCATATTTCAAATCTTCAAATCCGTGTACGAAAAGCACCACGCCAATCCCAATCAAAAGCAGACTCTGAATGCTTCCCGGCTTTAAAAAAATCCATGCGCCGACAAAAAACAGCACCATGCCAAGCGGCAGATTCACGCCGTTTTTCTCTTTCGTATTCATAATATAGCTGATAATCTTAAGAATCCCCAAAAACGCAATCGCGCCCCCGATGGCTTTGCATGTGACTGTCGTTACCTGCACAGGCCAAATCAGCAGCACAATGCCAAACAATATACAGCAGACGGCGCTGATGATTACGTCTAACTTTATCCTTTGAAACAGTTCTTTCATAGAAACATTTCCTCCTCTCGCTTATTTCTCACTGACTACAATGGAGGGAAGCGCAATTTCACTGTACTGCGTGGAAATGATTTTTCCCCTGGAGACGCGGGAATAAATTCCCTGCAGACGGCCGTCGTAGACAAACAGCCCCGTCAGATTAGATACAGGAAGAAAATCCGTATCCGCCCCTTTGGAAAAATCAATATTTTTCGTCTGATACGGCACATGAAATTCCTGCGCCAGATAGCCCTCTTTCTGATGCGCGTCCACGATTTCGCCCCATTTCTCCACAGAGTCGTATTCCACGCCGGCAAACACGCCTTTGGAGCCATAAGAATCCAACGGCTTTAAAATCCATCTGTCTTTGTCGTTTTTGATTTCATCGTACGGCAGATGCCTGTCCGTCATCAGCGCCGTATACGGCACGTGCGCTTTGACGTATGCGTTTTCTTCTTCCGTCAGAAACTTCTGCGTCTCGGGGTGATGCAAAATCCGGTATAATACCTTATTATGCGCAATCTGCGTGACAAAATCCCCGATTAGGCATACCGCGTCTTCTTTGACTGCCAGAAGAAAATCGCGCACTTCATCATAATGCTTCATAATGTCGCTTGTCACGGCGCGCCGGTAAATCATGTCAATTGGTTTTCCCGATGTTCCGTAAAGGACTCCGTTTTGGTAGCGCAAATCCCGGATTTCACAGATTTCACATTCCGCGCCAAGCTTACGATAGCTTTCCGCAAAAATTTCAAATTCATTGTTCGTCGCGCTTTCCATAAAATCTACAATCGCTACGTGCGGATGCTCCTTTGCCCCGCGTATTTCTCCATAAATGCGCAGAGAAACCGCCGCCCAGGAATCGAAAAGCTCAAATGTCTCCAGGCGGTATTTCTCTGCAAACTGTTGATAGCCAAGCGTTAATTTTAAAGCATGATTTAGCTCTCTGTCTTCGTTCATCGCGCTTGAACCGTCCGTATTAAATTCACAAAACGTAAACTCTTTTGTTTCCTCCTGATAAAACAGATCAATCCTCGCAATCGGAATCCTGCTTTTATACGGCATCTTTCGTAAAATCAGCTCCTCCAGCTCTTTCTGAAAACCGAACAGACTGCGGTACGACGCATCTTTCCCGTACTGCGAAATCACTTTGTCAAATATCCCGTACAATATGCGGATGAGACTGTGAAAATTTGCAACGTCTTCTTTCGTAAACATTTTCGGCACATATAGCGTGCTGACGCATCTTCCGTGATATTTGGCAGTCGAACGATTGATATAAGAAATCTCGTCCAGCGCGCTTTTGGCATGCGCTTCTTTTTCCCTTTCAATGTTCCTGCAATATTCCTGATTTAAATCGAAAAGCTGCACATTGACCTCCTTAATTTAC
>CATOKN010000185.1 GCA_951800425.1 uncultured Lachnospiraceae bacterium | reverse complement strand
TTCATGAGGCCTGTGGCTTTCGAACCGATTATCAATACATAACCAAAAGTAAAATGAGAACGATCCAGAAAAAAAGTAAAGGAAGGGAATAAATTACTATACTTCGTGACAACGGCAAAAATCGCTGTGCCCCAGTAAATACAAGGGATACAGCGATTTTTTCTTTTGCTAACTGTCAAAGACGGGATTGTATAAACCGGCCCATTTCGCTACAATTGATTATCATGTAGCAAATGGGCTGTTTTTATGGAAAAAAGCAAGGAGGATCGAAAGATGGATCAGAAAATTCTTTCAGCGGCAAGGGAACATGCGGCCCGTTATCCGCGGATGGAGCCGCAGGATTTTGGAAAACTGATTTACCAAAGCGAATTTGGACCGGGGCATTTTATAAAAGATCGACAAAGCGCGCTGTCATATCTGCAAAAGGAGCGGAAAGAGATTGTAAAGGGCGGCACGCCGGAGAAGCCGGAACCCATTGGGAACACATTTTGCCGCTTTCCATTGTCATTTTGCCGGGCGGGACAAAAGGCGGAAGAGCTTTTGACAGATTTGTTTGTCCTGACGGCGCAAAGCCATACAGGTACGATGGACGGGCTGCTTGAAAAGCTCTCTCTGATAAAAAGTCTTAAGATTCCGGGAATGGAGGAATGGGCAGACGCATGGCAAAGCGCAGGGTGTCCTGCCGTGCATCACAGCAAACGGTATCGGGAAGCATACCGCCCCCATTATCGTTTGCTGCGCAGAGACTATGCGGTCTGTTTTTTCCTGCTGCTTCAGATTTCAGAACTCATAGAGAAAGAGAAGCCGGCGATTATCGGCATAGACGGACGCTGCGGCAGCGGAAAGACGCATTGCGCAAATATGATAAAACGCATATTTCCATGCCGCGTCATTCACATGGATGATTTTTTCCTGCCCATGGAAAGGAGACAAAAGGACTGGTACAACATTCCGGGAGGAAATATGGATTTTATGAGATTCCAGACTGAAATAGCAGCGCCGGTTCAACAGGGAAAAACTGTGATTTACCGTCCGTATGATTGCGGAACAGGAAAAATGAAAGATTCCCTGGAAATGGAACCGCAGATGCTGACGGTGATAGAGGGAAGCTATTCCCATCATCCTTTGCTTCATCTTTCCTACGATTTGAAATTGTTTCTGACCTGTGCATACGACGTACGAGAGAAACGGCTGAGAGAGCGGGAGGGAAGTTATTTTTCGATGTTTGAGGAGCGGTGGATGCCAATGGAAGAAAATTATTTTAGCTGTTTTTCTATTGAAGCAGAAAGTGATATGCAGATAGATACAAGCGAGATGGCTGATTGAAAGGGATTTTATCTTATTTTAGGGGTGCAATTTTTTTGTAAAAATGATACAATCAAAGTATAAAATACAGAGGAGGTTTTGTATGAAAAGAACAAAGCGATGGATCAGTTTTCTTTTGACGGCAGGTATGCTGCTTTCCGGTATGCCTGTTTTCGCATTTACCCCGCCAGGGGAAGCGCAGGAGGTCTTAAAGGATGGATATTCTTCATCACAGGATCAATACGCCATCTATCCGGTTCCTCAGGACGCGGATTATGGAGCAGGGGGCGAGTTTTTGCTTGACGAAACGGTTTCCGTAGTAAGCGAAACGGGCGTTGACGAATATACTACGGATTTCTTGGATGAAATTCTGGAAAAATATGACCGCACGAAGGCGCAGGCTGCGGCTCCTGTGGAATCGGGCAGCCAGATTTTACTTGGAATCAAAGGCAGCGGCGGAGCGGTAGATACTTATGCAAATGATATTTCTCTAAGCAAATCCGATTTGTTTGAACAGACGGATTCCTATCTGTTAAGCGCGGACAATGGAACGATTCTAATTCTTGAAGACGACACGGATTCCGTTTATTACGGACTTGCTACGCTGCAGATGATGTTTTCTTCTTTTAATGGAAAACGGTTTTTGAATGTACAGATCGAAGATTTTGCCGTTATGAAGATGCGGGGATTTATCGAAGGCTTTTACGGAGGATGGAATTACGAAGGACGCGAAAGCCTGATGCGGTTTGCCAGGGATTACAAGATGAACACTTATATTTATGCGTCAAAATCAGACGCATACCATAAGAATGATCAATTGTATCCGGAAAGCGATATATCGAAAATCAAAGAGCTTGTCGATGTTGGCAAGGCAACAAAAGTTGAATACGGCTGGTCCATTCATATTTCATATTTCTTTGGAAATTCAGATCCGTATGAAACAAAGCTGGAACGGCTGATGAAGAAATTTCAGCAGCTTTATGACGTAGGCGTAAGAAAGTTTGCCATTTTAAACGACGATTTTGGAGCAGGAAGCCTTGCAGATGTTGTCAAACTGTTAAATGATGTGACCCAGCAGTTTCTTATTCCCAAAGACTGTAGAAATCTTACCTATTGTATGCAAGGATATAACAAAGGCTGGGCGCTGGATGGTTATGGTCAGTACGGGCAGGAAATGGAAGCGATGAAAGATGTTGATGCTTCCGTCGACCTGTTCTGGACCGGAGACGGTGTAAATGCTCCTATTACGCAGGAAACAGTTGATTTTGTAAAAGAAAGGACAAATCACGAGGCAGTAACGTGGCTGAATTATCCGGTGAACGAGCATGACCATTCCGGTATATTTCTGGGAGAGATTTCCCATTATGTGCGGGATGGCGTAACGGGGCTTGCCGGGGCCATGTCAAATCCGTCCCGGTTTACAGAAGCAAATAAGGTGGGATTGTTTCAGCTTGCGGCCTTGTTCTGGAACAACCACAATTATCTTGCGAATGCCGTAAATCTTTGGGAAGATTCTTTTAAATATCTTCAGCCGGAAGTATACGAGGCATATTTGAAAATTGCCCGAAATGTAGCAAATTGCCCGAATTCGGGCAGAGTCCCGAACGGATTTCCGGAATCGGAATACATTCGGGAAGAGCTTGCGTCTGTCGGAGAAAAAATTAAAAAAGGAAAGAGCATTGCCAACGATCCGGACGCACAGATGCTGAAACATGAATTTGAAGAAATTCTGGACGCTATTACTGTTTTCCGTGCGGAATGCAGCAATGAAACTCTGGTAGAGGAACTGGATCCGTGGCTGAAAGGTCTGGCGGATGTGGCAACGGCGGGAAAAGCAGTCCTGGAGGCTTTGTTTGCGGCGGAAGAAAAAGATGTGGATAGCATGTGGAAAGGGCTGGGTACGGCAGGAGCCGCTATGGATCGGCACAATACCTATCCGACATTTACAGGCGGAAACAATATGGCCGCGGCAGGAAGCAAGCGTCTTGTCCCGTTTGTCAGCACGGCATTAATTTCTGCCAAAAACCAGATGGCTTCTATTTTAGACCCAGGTTCTACGGAATTTACGCCGTCTTTCTATGGAAGGATGGGTGGAACCGATCGCGAGAATGACGCCAATTCGGCAAAAATTTTTGACGGAGATGAAAGTACGTTTGCCGCTTATTCGACCAATCAGCAGGCAGGAGATTATTTTGGCATAGATATGGGAAAAACAATTCCCGTAACAAGCATTAAAATTCTTCAGGCAAAGACGGGAGAAAATGATACTGCGGATGCAAATGGAAACTGGGATTATTTTCACAATGCCGTTCTGGAATATTCTGTGGATGGAGACGCGTGGGAAGTAATAAAAGAATATCCGGAAGATTGTACGCCAAGGCGCATCAGTGAAGACGTTGATATTGACGCAAGATTTATCCGCCTCAGGCTTACAAAAAAAGGTACGGCCAGCAGATCGGATTATTACACGGAGATTCGGGAATTTTCTGTCAATGGAGACGTGCTGAAAGAAGAAGAATATGGGTTATATGCCAGCGAATCTGTTTCGGCAGAGGTGACGCGTGAAAATCTCACTTACCATCTAACGTCTGAGGGCAGCGTCAGCCTTGCGGCAGGAGAATACGTGGGAATTAAGATGGACGATCTTTATGGCGTTGAAGCAGTAAGCGCATCGCCAAATCCTGCTCTTTCGCTTCAGTATTCAGAAAACAGTATTATCTGGAACGAACTGAGCGGGGAGCCAAATGGATTGGCCGCCCGTTATATCCGTCTGTATAATGGTACAAACAGCACGGTATCGTTTTCGCTGTCTGACTTTGCCGTAACTGTGTTTGCGGGAACGGTGAATCCGGTCGTTATTGATTATAATGCAGAGTTTTCCCAGTTAAATACAGGAAGCAATTCGGGAACGTGGGAAGCGCTTTTCGACGGGATAAAAGATGATACGCCGCAGTCTTATATCTGGACGAATGTCGTACAGGCGAAAGGACAGTACATTGTCGTAGATTTGGGTAAAGAAGTTCCAATTTACGATGTTGTAATTACCCAAAAAGACGGATTTCCGATATTTTATAATTCGGCGTTTTATTTATCCGCAAATAAGTCTGATTGGGGAGAGCCGATTGCAACGACGACTTATACAAATAATCAGGTTACCGGAGAATACCGTGAAGTAAAGAATGAATGGATTACAATCAAACGGGATGATTTGGACGGGCGTTCGGCAAGGTATTTGAGAATTGAAGTAACCGGTCCCGGAGCGTCAAACCGGTTTTTAAGAATTGATGAAATTGAGTTTAATACGACGGTTCCAAAGTCTGATGATGCAGTCAGCAGGATTACGAGCGATACGCTGACAGGAGATTTTGAAAAGATGATAGACGGCGATACTGCCTCTGTCTATACTTCTGGTACCGTATC
>CATOKN010000184.1 GCA_951800425.1 uncultured Lachnospiraceae bacterium | reverse complement strand
ATCTTGGGCATGGGAGCAATCTCGTCCAGACTACAAATGCGCTTGACATGATGCGGACGATGGATAAAAATGCATATGCCGAGTATCAGAAAATAGATAAAAACGAGGACGGCGGGCTTAGTTCATTGAAATACCTTACAAACTGGTATGCGGGTGCGGTCAGGAAGAATCCTTCCATGGTTGAAAATTATGAAAAAAAGTTGGAGGAATATGTGGAGAAAAACGTGGCAAGACGTCGGCTGCGATTCCGGGGATTTACCGTTTGAAGTTCCAATTTTCCATCTGCCAAGTTCTTCCGCAACGAACGCTTTTTTAATCATTGTTAAGGAGAGAAAACTACATGAGTGAGAAAATAGTATTCAGCAGAGGTTCTTTTTTTCACGGAACAAGAGCAGATTTAAAAATGGGGGATATGATAGTTACGGGAAAGAAAAAGAATTATAATGATGACAGAAAGTCTGAATATGTTTATTTTGCGGGGACTTTGGACGCGGCAGTTTGGGGAGCAGAACTGGCAGAAGGGGAGGGGAAAGAAAGAATATATGTTGTCGAGCCAACAGGTGATTTTGAAGACGACCCGAATGTTACGGATAAGAAATTTCCGGGAAATCCAACAAAATCGTACAGGTCAAAACAAGCCTTAAAGATTGTAGCGGAGGTTATCAATTGGGAAAGGCATTCGCCTGAAATACTGAATAACATGCTGGAAAATCTCAAGAAATTGTCAGAGCAGGGGATAAAAGCCATTGACTGATTTTACAAGAATTTTTTACAATCAGGTAAGCAAAATTGTTTTTTCTTCTATTGAATTTGAGAACATCATCTGCTATAATAGGACATCATATTTTACGTAAATTGAGAAGGAGCGCAATTATGGCATTATTGGAGAATTGGCAGAAGATTGCCTATAATGAAAAAACAAATAAGCAGGAGCTGCAGAGGTTCTGGCAGAGATATTTTCTTGTGGAAAAAGGAGTTTACGAAAAGCTTTTGGTCAATCCGGATGAAAAAGTAGAAGGAACGGTAAAAGAGCTTGCAGAAAAGTATGAACTTAGCATTTTGGATATGACGGGATTTTTGGACGGCATCAACGAAAGCTTAATCGAGCCAAACCCGATTGAGACAATGGAAGAAGACACAAAGGTCAGCCTTGCGTTCGATAAGGTGAAATTATATAAGAACATGGTGGATGCCAAAGCGGATTGGCTGTATGAGCTTCCGATGTGGGATGATATTTTTGATCCGGAGACGAAGAAAGCCCTGTATCTGGAGCAGAAGAAATCCGGTACGGTAATTGTTGGAAGAAAAACGGGGCGCAACGAGCCCTGTCCATGCGGAAGCGGCAAGAAGTACAAGCACTGCTGCGGAAAATAAATCAAAAAAACCTTTACAGATGAGCAAAAGTGTCATATGATAAAGAAAACATACTGAAAATGCGCAGACGAGAAGAGTAGGCCGGCAGAATGCAGCAGAGAGAGACGCCTTTTCCAAAATGGCGGAAGATTTTGGAAATGTTCTGAAAGCGTCTTTACAGGAACCGGTTGAAGACCACCTCGAAGCGGCCCTAATCCGGTCCGGTGACCCCGTTATCGTCAAAGAAGCATTTCCCCGCGCGGGAAATGGAAACTGGGTGGAACCACGGTAATTTATCGTCCCTGATACATAGAATTGTATCAGGGATTTTTTATGTACGGCGCTGCGCAGCGAAGATTTCGACAGATGAATGTAACGATGAAGCGTAAGAAAGGAAAGGTGGAAAAATGAAAATAACATTAAAAGACGGTTCGTTCAGGGAATACAGTGAAGCAAAGACGGTGTATGAAATTGCAAAAGATATAAGCGAAGGTCTGGCAAGAGCTGCCTGCGCGGGAGAATTAAACGGAGAAATTGTGGATTTAAGAACAGAAATCCATCAGGACGCCGATTTGAGCATTATTACGGCAAGCGAGGAGGAAGGCTTAAAAGTCATTCGCCATACGGCGGCGCACGTTATGGCAGAAGCTGTAAAACGGCTGTTTCCGAATGCAAAAGTGACGATCGGGCCGGCAATTGCAGACGGATTTTACTATGATTTTGATGCGGAACCGTTTTCCAGAGAAGACCTGGACAAAATCGAAGCAGAAATGAAAAAAATCATCAAAGAAGGACATGAAATCAAACGGTTTACGCTTCCCAAAGAAGAAGCGATTGCGTTTATGAAAGAAAAAGACGAGCCGTTTAAAGTAGAGCTGATTGAAGAATTGCCAACGGACGCCGTAATTTCTTTTTATGACCAGGGCGGATTTACCGATTTGTGCGCCGGGCCGCATCTGATGAATACGAAAGGAATCAAAGCTTACAAATTAATTTCCTCTTCGATGGCATACTGGAGAGGAGATTCAGAAAAAGCCCGTTTGCAGCGCATCTACGGCACGGCGTTCAATAAAAAAGACGAATTGAACGAGCATCTGGAAAAGCTGGAAGACGCAAAGCGCAGAGACCATAACAGGCTGGGACGCGAAATGGGAATTTTCACTACGGTAGACGTCATTGGCCAGGGACTTCCGCTTTTTACGCCAAAGGGAACAAAAATGATTATGAAGCTGCAGCGATGGATTGAAGATCTGGAGGAAAAAGAATGGGGCTATGTGCGCACCAGAACGCCTCTGATGGCAAAATCTGACCTGTATAAGCTTTCCGGACACTGGGATCACTATAAAGACGGGATGTTTGTATTAGGCGACGAAGAGACGGACAAAGAAGTATTTGCGCTGCGTCCGATGACTTGCCCGTTCCAGTATTATGTCTATAAAAATGAGCAGCATTCTTACCGCGACCTGCCTTACCGGATGGGCGAGACTTCCACGCTGTTTCGAAGCGAGGATTCAGGAGAAATGCACGGTTTGACGCGTGTGCGCCAGTTTACGATTTCCGAGGGGCATTTGATTGTAAGGCCGGATCAGATGGTGGAGGAGTTCAAAGGATGCCTTGCATTGGCGAAACACTGCTTACAGACGCTTGGCGTAGAGGAAGACGTTACTTACCATCTTTCCAAATGGGATCCGGATAACCGGAAAAAATACATCGGGGAGCCGGAAGTCTGGGAAGAAACACAACAGCATATGCGCGATATTTTAAACGAGCTTGAAATTGACTTTGTAGAGGATACTGGCGAAGCCGCATTTTATGGACCGAAAGTAGACATCAACGCCAGAAACGTATACGGCAAAGACGATACGATGATTACGATTCAGTGGGACGCTCTGCTTGCGGAGCAGTTTGATATGTACTATATTGATCAGAACGGCGAAAAAGTGCGTCCTTATATTATCCACAGGACGTCCCTTGGCTGCTATGAAAGGACGCTGGCATGGCTGATCGAAAAATATGCCGGAAAGTTCCCGACGTGGCTTTGCGCGGAACAGGTGCGCGTGCTTCCGATCTCCGAAAAATATGAATCGTATGCCAATTCCGTACAGAAAGAACTGCTTCGAAACGGAATTGATGCGACAACCGATAACCGTTCCGAAAAAATCGGCTTTAAAATCCGCGAGGCAAGGCTTGACAAGCTTCCATATATGTTAGTGGTAGGCCAGAAAGAAGAGGAAGAGGGAACAGTTTCCGTAAGAAGCCGTTTTGCGGGCGATGAAGGAAGCAGGCCGTTAAAAGAATTTATCGACGCGATAAAAATGGAAATTGATTCCAAAGAAATCAGAAAAGAAGAGGCATTAGAGGAAAAATAATCTTCGAATAAATTTTTTGAATGAATCAAATACTAAGTCCGGTCAGATTGTTCTGGCCGGATTCTTTTTTGCTGAAAGGAGAAAAATGATGACAAGATTAGAATGTTCCGCAACTAACTGCTATTACAATGACGACAGATATTGCTGTAAAGGCGATATTATGATTGAAGGAAAAGATGCGACAAACGCGCAAAACACCTGCTGTTCCAGTTTTCGGGAGAGAAAAGGGGATTCTGCAAGAAACGCTATGCTGCATCCGGAACGGAATATTGACGTAGACTGTAAAGCGTGCAACTGCGTACACAACGAAGACTGTAAATGCGCCGCAGATCATATCGGCATTGGTGGCACAAAAGCGTGTCAGTGTCAGGAGACGGAGTGCATGACATTTTGTTGTAAGTAAAAATTAATCTGGAATTTTCCGGAAAAACAATGATTGGTTTTTCCGGAAATTCCTTGATTTTACAAGCCTTGCTGTCGAAAAATGAAGAAAAATAGTATATAATTTTGTTTGATTTTTAGAGAATGAGGGGGTATTATGTCTATATTAGATAAAAAATGTAATATTTTCAGTTACTAATGCGGCTGTTTTTTACGAGGTTTATTTTGATAAAATATCACATGGAGTACAAATATGAGAGAAATGGTGGAATTACAGGAAGCCATTGAATATCAAAGAAGTCGGGTAGACGCAATGGTAGAACACGGGATGGAAGATGAAGCGTTTATCAGAGCGAATCAAAAACTGGATCAGTTAATTGAAGAGTACATAGACTTAGAGATTCAGATGGCGTATCAGGAAAATTGAAAGAAATCGTTTTCGATATGGACGTAAGTGTTACTGTTTGCAATTTTGCAGCCAGTAACATTTTTTTGTCTTTTCTGTTGCATTTTTGCTTCGATTGGGATAGAATAATCCCGTCTTTGACAGTTAGCAAAAGAAAAAATCGCTGTATCCCTTGTATTTACTGGGGCGCAGCGATTTTTGCCGTTGTCACGAAGTATAGTAAT
>CATOKN010000183.1 GCA_951800425.1 uncultured Lachnospiraceae bacterium | reverse complement strand
CTGTTCCGGAAACAGGCCGGTATGCTTAAAACGAAACGGCTTTAAGTGAAACGTCAGATCTCCGTAATGAATGCTCCATTGTTCCGGCAATTCAAAAATTTCCCATTCGCCGCCGCCCTTGCTGCTGCGGTGATAATGTCCGTTTTTACTCTTCCATCCTTTCTGTGTCTTTGGCGTGTTCCAAATTACCTGGGGATCCGGACGAACCAGGATGTACTCTCCCCAGCGTTCCAGCTTTTCTCCGCCGGAACAGTCCAGAACCTTATATTCTTTCCAGTTCTTTGCTAACCACATATCGTTCCTCTTTCCGTCCGCCTATTTTAACGCCGCAATTGCCGCTTCCAGGCAGGGATTTTCTGTTTCGTAAAATCTTCCCTCATCTGCGGCTTTTGCAAACTCCGGCTCTAACGGCAGTCTGCAAAGCACTGGCAGAGACAATTCTTTTGCCGCTTCCTCTACATGGCTCTCGCCAAATACAGGAATCTCTTTCCCGCAGTCCGGACATTTTGCATAACTGAAATTTTCTACAATTCCCAGTACCGGAATATGCATCATTTCAGCCATATGACAGGCTTTTTTCACAATCAGCTGCACCAGTTCCTGCGGAGATGTTACGACAATAATCCCGTCTACCGGAATAGACTGAAATACGGTAAGCGGCACGTCGCCTGTTCCCGGCGGCATGTCAACAAAAAGATAATCCAAATCCCCCCAGATCACATCCGTCCAAAACTGCTTTACGGCTCCGCCAATCACCGGCCCACGCCAGATTACCGGGGCTTCCTCGTCGTCCACCAAAAGATTGATGGACATAATCTTAACGCCATTTTCCGCCGGCATGGCATATATGCCGTCGTCCGTCCCATACGCCGGCCCGTGAAGTCCGAACATTTTGGGAATGGACGGCCCTGTAATATCCGCGTCCATGATTCCCACTTCATAACCGTCTCTTCTCATAGCAGACGCCAGTGACGCGGTGACAAAGGATTTTCCCACGCCGCCCTTTCCACTGACAATTCCGATTACTTTTTTAACAGAAGACAACGGATTGATTGGTTCTGCCATGCTCTGTGTATTATTTTTACTTGGGCATCCCTCGCAACTTTCTTTTGAACAGCCGGATGCACTGCTGCATGCGCTATTTTCTGGCATATGTTTCCCTCTTTTCTTTTTTCATGTTATCGTTTTACTTCTTATATCATTTCCATCCGTAACCAGTCTAACACAAGAGAAATCAATTTTCCATTTTTTCTTTGCGCATTTTTTCAGAACATTCAATTTTCATCCGTCTTCAACACCGTCTGCAGCGCACGGGAAACCGCGCTTCCCACAACAAAGCATGCGGCCGCTTCAATCACGCCGTTGATTCCCACAAACGCCGCGACGAACGCCAGCGCGTTCGACGCGCCCATAGACTCCGCGATTCCCTGAATATATTCCGTATGATAGAAGAAAAAAACAAGAGTTCCCATAAAAAAGAATGTATTCAGCAGCGGGCCGATCAAATTTGCAGCCACGACAGATATTTTCGGCGCCAGCGCCTTTTTCATGCCCTGATAAAACAGTCCCGTCAAAAAGCCCATCAAAACGCGCGATACCACGCAGACGATAAACGTATAAAAGGGATTGATACCAAGCAAAACCCCTCCAAACGGACTCATCCCAAAGCACTGAATAAAGCTTGTAATTCCAAACGCCGCGCCCAAAACGGCTCCCGCCGCAGGGCCAAGCGTAACGGCTCCTACCGTCACCGGAACGACAATCAGGGTAATTTCCAGTCCAAGCGTCCGGATATATCCAAGCGGCGTAAATGCCAGAAGCAAAATCACCGCAACCAAAAGCGCCATCTCTACGAATTGTCTCGTTGTAAATTTCTTTTCTCTCATAAAACTTCTCCTGATATTTAAATTTCTACCGCTGCATTTTCTGCGTTTTCTGATTTCTCCGCTTTTTTTCGATTTCGAATTCCCGCATACAAAGTTCCCGAAATATTATGCCATACAGAAAAAATCGCGCCCGGCAAAGTCGCCAGCGGATTGAGCGCAAAATTTGCCGTGGCAAGGGAGATTGCCAATCCGCTGTTTTGCATCCCGACTTCAACTCCGATTGCCGTCACTTTTTTCTCCTCCAGCTTCAAAAGCTTCGCCGCTCCCGTTCCAAGCAACAGGCCGATGCCATTGTGAATCGCTACTACAATCATGACAAGCGCGCCGCAGGTGACGATTTTTTCAGCGTTGCTGCCCACGATTCCTGAAATAATCATAACAATTGCGACAACGGAAATAAGCGGCAGAAAATCGCGGATTTTATCTACCTGCTTTGGAAAGACGCGATAAATCAATATGCCCGCCAGAACCGGAATCAGGACTACTTTTACAACGGACGCCATCATGGTAAGAATGGATACTTCCACCCAGGAGCCAGCCAAAAGATAAACCAGAAACGGCGTGCAGATCGGAGCCAGCAGAGTCGAGACAATCGTCATTCCCACGGAAAGAGGCACGTCTCCGCCCGCCACATAGGTAATGACATTACTCGCCGTCCCTCCCGGACAGCATCCGACCAGAATTACGCCAAGAGCAAGGTCTGTCGGCAAACCAAATAATTTTGCCAGCGCAAACGCCGCAAAAGGCATAACCGTATACTGAAGCGCGCATCCGACGCACAAATCTTTCGGCCTGGTAAAAACAATCCGAAAGTCGCTGGCTTTAATCGTCAGCCCCATTCCAAACATAGCCGCTCCCAGAAAAAAGGTCGTATAATTCGTTGCCCAGGAAAATCCTGTGGGATAAAAAAATGCGATCACTGAAAAAATAATAATCAATACCGCGATGTTATTTGACATAAAGCCGCAAAGTTTCTTCGTACGATTCATATGGTCGTCTCCTTTTTATTGTTTTTTCTTCCAAATCTTATACAGACGGTCCAACAGCGCCCCGGCGCATGCTTCCTTGGACAGCATTCCAATATCTTCTTCTGACTCTTCCGTTATCAAAACAAGATGATTGGTGCCGCCGCCAAATCCGGCTCCGGCCTCTCGTATGCTGTTGGCCGCAATCATGTCTGCGCATTTCTTTTTCAGCTTCTTTCGCGAATGCTCCAGAACATGTTCCGTTTCCATGGAAAAACCGCAGATGCACTGACGCTCTCCCTTGTTTTTCCCCAGTTCCTCCAAAATGTCTTTTGTCCTCTCCAGCTCAAGGATAATAGCTCCGTCCTGTTTTTTCATTTTTTCCGGATTGACCTGTCTGGGACGATAATCCGCTACGGCGGCAGCCTTGACGACGATGTCCTGGCGGCTGGCCCGGCTCATCACCTCCTGATACATTTCTTCTGCGGAAACAACGCGAACAGCCGTCACGCCTTTTGGAACGGGTATACTTACAGGCCCCGTCACAAGGGTGACGTCCGCTCCCCGCCGTTTTGCTTCTTCTGCAATGGCATAGCCCATCGTCCCGGTTGAATGATTTGTGATAAAACGAACCGGGTCAAGGCTTTCCCTTGTCGGTCCTGCCGTTACAAGAACGGAAATTCCCGCCAAATCCTGTACCGTCGATTCTTCCATTCTGCCTGAAAGCCGAGCTTCTATTGCCTGTACCAGAACCGATTCATTGGCCAGCTTTCCGATTCCCACTTTTTCACAGGCCAGCCGTCCGATTTCCGGTTCTATAAATTCATATCCGAACTGCTTTAACCGCCTGATATTTTCCTGTACAATCGGATTCTGATACATATGTACGTTCATGGCCGGCGCAATCAGCACGGGACAGGTTGCGGCCACGACCGAAGAAGTCAACAAATCGTCTGCAATGCCGCACGCCATTTTTCCAAGAACATCCGCAGACGCCGGGGCCACAAGCATCAAATCAGCCGTCTGCCCAAAAGCAATGTGATGTATTTCCACGGGTCTCGTCCGCTCAAACGCTTCCACCATACAGGGATTTTTGGTCAACGCTTCAAAAGTAGCCGGCGCAATAAATTCCGTAGCGCTTTTTGTCATCACTACATGAACGTCGCAGTTTTTCTTTACCAACATGCTTGCCACTTTTGCCATTTTATAGGCGGCAATGCTTCCCGTCACGCCAAGCGCCACTTTTTTTCCTGTCAGCATACGCCCTCCCCAACTTCAAATAACGTCCCGTGCTTTTCGTACCGCGTCACGGAAGTAATTTTGTTTTCTTCATCCACAAAAACGACTTTGGGAGGATGATCCTTGATTTCTTCCGGCTGCATCTGGGCGTAACTCATAATAATGACCTTATCTCCCGCGGAAACCATGCGGGCGGCGGCTCCGTTTAAACAGATGACGCCGCTTTTTGCTTCTCCCGCAATGACATATGTCTCAAATCTTGCCCCGTTGTTAACATCTGCAATCTGTACCTTTTCATATTCATAAATTCCTGCCGCTTCCATCAGGCTTTCGTCGATGGTAATGCTTCCCACATAATTCAGCTCTGCCTGTGTTACCGTGGCGCGGTGAATTTTGCTTTTTAACATTTCAAGCGTCATTTTAAATCCCTCCTATGCCTCAAAAATAAAATTATCAATCAGCCGCGTCGTCCCAATGTAAACCGCCATAGCCACAAGCGTTCTGCCCTCAGCCCGATCGATCGGCTCTATACTGTCCGCATCTACCATTTCCACATAGTCTATTTTAGCAAGCGGCTCCTCCTCTATGATTTTTCGCATTGCTCTTAAAACTGTATCGGTGTCCCTCTCCCCGTTTTTCAACATATCCTCCCCGATAAAA
>CATOKN010000182.1 GCA_951800425.1 uncultured Lachnospiraceae bacterium | reverse complement strand
ATCCGACGTTTACCGCGGAAGCCGCCCGGTGATGTCCGTCCGCTATGTAAATTTCTCCAATGGCGGAAAACGCGTCTTTTATTTTTGCAATCTCTTCCGTATCGGAAATGCAAAATACGCGGTGCCTGATCTGATCTTCTGATACAAAATCATACAAAGCGTCCGTTTCTTTTGCCGCGCAGACTGCGTTTCGAATGACTTCATTGGCGCGGTAAGCCAAAAAAATCGGCCCGGTCTGCGCATTGCACGCGTCAACGTGGCGAATCCTGTCCGCTTCCTTTTCCGCTCTGGTATTTTCATGTTTTTTAATCACGCCGTCTGCATAATCGTCAATGGACGCACAGGCCACAATCCCAGTCTGTACGCGGCCGTCCATCGTCTGCTCATACACGTAATAACAGGGCGTATCTTCCTGAATAAAACTTCCCCGCTTTACCATATCCCATAAGAGATCGTGCGCTTTCTGATAAACTTTCGGATCGTAAGTATCTACGGAATCGTCAAACTGCGTTTCGGCCCGGTCTATGTTTAAAAAAGAATCCGGATTGTTTTTTACTGCTTCTTTTGCTTCTGTTCTGTTATAAACGTCATAAGGTAAAGCAGCGATGTCTGCCGCTTTACCCTCTGATGGACGGATACACAGAAATGGTCTGATTTCTGCCATTTTGTCTCCTTCTTTATTTATCTTATTTTATCACGCGTACTTTTAGTACTCCTGTAACTGCCTGTAACTGGGAAACGACCTCGTCTGTAACCGGCGTGTCAATATCTAACAGCGTATAGGCATAATCTCCCTTTGATTTGTTCGTCATATCTTCAATATTAATGTCTGCATTTCCAAAAATAGTGGAATATTTGCCGATGATTCCTTTTACATTTTTATGCAGAATGGCCACGCGTCCGGCTTTCTCGCAGCCGCCCATATTGCAGTCCGGGAAATTCACGGAATGCACGATATTTCCGTTTTCCAGATAATCCCGGATTTCCCTGACCGCCATCATGGCGCAGTTATCTTCCGATTCTTCCGTAGAAGCTCCAAGGTGCGGCGTTAAGATGACGCCGTCTTTTCCCGCCACGGTTTCATTGGCAAAATCCGTCACATATTTTTTGATTTTTCCGCTTTCAATTCCGGCTAAAACAGCCGCTTCATCCGCCAGCAGATCTCTTGCAAAATTTAAGATGACAACGCCGTCTTTCATTTTGGAAATGGCTTCTTCATTGATCATGCCTCTTGTCGCGTCCATAAGCGGAACATGCACGGTAATAAAATCACATTCTTTGTAAATATCATCCACGTTGCTGATGTGTTTCACGCTGCGGGATAAATTCCATGCGGCGTTGACGGAAATATACGGATCGTAGCCGAGTACATCCATGCCAAGATGAATCGCCGCGTTGGCAACCTGAACGCCAATGGCTCCAAGACCTATGACGCCAAGCTTTTTACCGGAGATTTCACATCCGGCGAAGTTTTTCTTCTGCTTCTCCGCGGCTTTTCCGATGTCCGGCAAATCTTTATTTTCCCTGACCCATTCGATGCCCCCGACAATATCGCGGGACGCAAGCAGCATTCCGGCAATCACAAGCTCTTTTACGCCGTTTGCATTCGCGCCCGGCGTATTGAATACGACAATGCCTTTCTCGGCGCACGCATCCAGCGGAATATTATTTACGCCGGCTCCGGCTCTTGCAACCGCTTCTAAATGCTCTGGAAGCTCCATATCATGCATAGACGCGCTGCGCACCAAAACGGCGTTTGCTTCCGCTATCTCGTCTGTCTTCTGATATTTCTTAGAAAATAAGTTCAGTCCGACGTCTGCAATCGGATTTAAACAGGTATACTGAAACATAAATAAGTCTCCTCCTAACGATTCTTTTCCTCAAATTCGCGCATAAAAGCAACCAGCTTTTCCACGCCCTCTTTTGGCATGGCGTTGTAAATAGACGCGCGCATACCGCCGACCGAACGGTGGCCTTTTAAATTCTCAAGCCCTGCCGCTTTGGCCTCCGCGACAAATTTTGCGTCTAACTCGTCGCTTCCGGTAACGAACGGCACGTTCATCAGCGAGCGGTCTTCTTTTACAACCGTTCCCCGAAACAGGCTGCTTTCATCCAGAAAATCATACAAAATTTTCGCTTTTTCTTCGTTGCACTCCTTGATTGCGGAAAGGCCGCCCATGCGCTTTAACCATTTGAACACCTTGCCGCAGATATAAATGCCGTATGCCGGGGGCGTATTGTAAAGGGACGCCGCGTCCGCATGCGTTTTGTATTTTAACATGGTAGGAGTTCCCGGCAGCGTATCTTCCGTAATCAGATCCTCCCGGATAATGACAATGACTACGCCCGCAGGCCCTATGTTCTTCTGTACGCCGCCGTAAATAACGCCGTATTTCGTCACATCTACCGGCTCGGATAAAAAGCAGGAGGATACGTCGGCCACTAACGTATGGCCTTTCGTATTCGGCAGCTCTTTGAATTTTGTGCCGTAAATCGTGTTGTTTTCACAAATATAGACATAATCTGCGTCGTCCGGAATGTCCAGATCCGAACAGTCCGGAATATAGGAAAACGTCTGATCCTCGGAAGAAGCCACGGAAACCGCTTCTCCGTAAATCTGCGCTTCCTTCCAGGCTTTCTTTGCCCACTGTCCGGTCACAATGTAAGCCGCTTTCTTATTTTTCATCAGATTCATTGGAATCATGGCGAACTGCTGCGACGCGCCGCCCTGTAAAAACAGGACTTTGTAATTGTCCGGTATCTGCATCAGATCGCGCAAATCCGCTTCCGCTTCCTTAATAATCGTATCGTATACTTTGGAACGATGACTCATTTCCATTACGGACATGCCGCTTCCTTTATAATCCATCATCTCCTCTGCCGCTTCGCGCAATACCTCTTCCGGCAAAACCGCCGGTCCCGCGGAGAAATTATATACTCTGCTCATACTTCATAACCTCCTCATGTCATTTCGTCTGTGTTCTCGTAGAATACTGTAATCTTTTTTAAAAAAACTGTCAAGGCGTGTTTTCTTTCTGTTTTAAATCTTCTTCGGTAAATACTTCCGCAATTGCGGCGCCCGGCGCCACCATCGGCCAGACTTTATCATCGGAATCTATGACGCAGTCGATTACAACGGGGCCGTCTGCCGCAAGGGCTTTTTTCATAACTTCCTCAAATTCTTCTCTTGTCCCCGCCCTGTATCCTGTCGCTCCCATGGCTTCCGCAAGCTTTACGTAGTCCATGCCGTCGTCTAATATCGTAGCGGAATAGCGTTCCCCGTAAAACAGCGTCTGCCATTGCCGCACCATGCCAAGCACGTGATTATTCACGATAACTTCAATCAACGGAAGCTTTTGCCTTACGGCTGTCGCGATTTCATTCATATTCATCCGGAAGCATCCGTCTCCGGCAATATTAATTACCGTCTTATCCGGGTTGGCCGTCTTTGCGCCAATCGCCGCTCCAAGCCCGTATCCCATGGTGCCAAGACCGCCGGACGTAAGCAGGGTACGCGGCTTTTTGTATTTGTAAAACTGCGCCGCCCACATCTGATGCTGTCCGACCTCGGTGACAATCAGCGCGTCGCCTTTTGTCATCCGGTAAATCTCGTCTATCATATAAGGCCCGTTCAATCCTGTTTCGGGATATTTCAGCGGATATTTTTCTTTATATTCCTGTATATGGGAAAGCCATTCGCTATGCTCCATCGGCAAAACGCGGGCGTTTAACCTGCCAAGCACGTCTTTGACGTCCCCTATCATACTGAAATCGACAATGATATTTTTGTTGATTTCCGCCGGGTCAATGTCAATCTGCAGGATTTTGGCCTGTTTTGCAAATTTGGCCGCATTTCCGATGACGCGGTCGGAAAAACGCACGCCGACGGCAATGAGCAGATCGCATTCGCTCACGCCAAGGTTTGACGCTTTCGTCCCGTGCATGCCAAGCATTCCGGTATATTTCTCATCCGTTCCGTCAAACGCGCCTTTCCCCATCAAGGAATCGCAGACGGGCGCATCTATCTTTTCTGCAAATTCTTTTAATTCCGCGCTTGCCTCGGAAAGCACAACGCCGCCGCCGGCAAAGATAAACGGGCGTTTTGCCCCGGAAATCATTTTGACTGCCCGCTTAAAATCTTCTTCCGGAATCTCCGCCGCAAAGCGCGCCGGTTTTTCCTGTGAAACCGGCGTATACTCACATTTCTGCGCCGTTACGTCTTTTGGAATGTCAAGAAGCACAGGCCCCGGCCGTCCTTTTGCCGCAATCGCAAATGCCCGCCGAATCGTAGCCGAAAGCTTTTCAATGTCTTTTACAATAAAGTTATGCTTGGTAATCGGAGTTGTGATTCCCGCAATATCCACCTCCTGAAAGCTGTCTTTTCCAAGAAGCGGCACGCCGACGTTGCAGGTAATCGCCACAAGCGGCACGGAATCCATATAGGCGGTTGCGATTCCCGTCACAAGATTTGTCGCTCCCGGCCCGCTTGTCGCCATGCAGACGCCGACTTTTCCCGTACTTCTGGCGTATCCGTCCGCCGCATGGCTCGCCCCCTGTTCATGGGACGTTAAAATATGCTTAATTTCATCTCTATGCTTATACAGTTCGTCATATACGTTTAAAATCTGGCCGCCCGGATACCCAAACACCGTATCCACGCCCTGTTCCTTTAAACATTCAATGATAATTTCCGCACCTGTCAACTGCATGAAAATTCCCTCTCTCTGTTTCAGTCTGTTTGTTTTTATTTTTCCAGAATCGCCCCGCGGTTGCCGGATGTCACCATGGTTACATAC